>NZ_JBVBUV010000016.1:0-64836 GCF_057445395.1 Litorivivens sp. | reverse complement strand
ATTCGTCCATGACTTTGCCCTGCAGGTCGGTGGTCAGCAGCTTGGCTTTAGCCGCCGTTACCGCATCCAGCTTTTCTTCGATGTGGAGCTCAAGGCAGCGATCGATAAAGACGGTGGCAGAGGTCAGCTCCGTTTCCAGTTCAGCCAGCTTGAACTGGGTGTTCTGGAAGGTGGCAACGGATTTGCCAAAAGCCTTGCGCTCGGTCACGTACTCAACGGTTTTTTCCAGAATAGCCTGGGCACTGTGAACCGCAAGGATGGCAATGTTCAGGCGTTCCTGGGGCAGATCCTGCATCAGGTAGATAAAGCCCATACCTTCTTCCCCCAGCAGGGCATCCTTGGGTACGCGCACATCCTGGAAGAACAGCTCGGAGGTGTCTTGAGCTTTCAGGCCGATCTTGTGCAGGTTTTTGCCTTTCTCAAAGCCTGGCGTGCCCGCTTCAACCAGAAACAGGCTGGTGCCTTTGGCGCCAGCAGATGGGTCGGTTTTGGCGACCACGACCACTAGGTCAGCGTGCTGACCATTGGTAATGAAGGTTTTGGAACCATTGATGATGTAGTCGTCGCCGTCCTTGATCGCCGTAGTCTTGATGCCTTGCAGGTCGGAGCCAGCGGCGGGCTCGGTCATGGCGATGGCTGTTACAATCTCGCCGGATACACACTTGGGCAGATATTTTTGTTTCTGCTCCTCGGTGCCGTAGCGAACGATGTAGGGCACGGCAATATCCGAGTGCAGACCCCAGCCGATACCGGTCAGGCCAGAGCGGGCACATTCTTCGTCAACAATAGCGTTGTAGCGGAAATCCACGCCAACGCCGCCGTATTCCTCGGGTACCGTCGGGGCCAGAAAGCCTTGTTCGCCAGCTTTATTCCAAAGCGCACGGTCGACCTGACCGTCTTCTTCCCATTGCTCGTGGTAGGGTGCTGCTTCGGTCTCAAGAAATTTGCGCACAGACTCTCGGAACATTTCGTGTTCCGGCTCGTAAACCGTTCTTGGGATCATGGTTGATTTCCTTTGGGTTATCGATGTTGTCGCTGATCACAGAGCTTACTACGGGATCAGCCCGGATAGAGATCACCAAGCTTAATAGCGGATATTCACAATGGAAAGCCAGACATGAAATGTCCGGTAAGTGATTGATAGCATTCACAGTAGTTGCTTGAGCGATTATCATTCAGGTTCGCCTAACAGGGAGAGGTCCGTGGCTATCAGCTATCGCGTCAATCAGAGCTTATCTGTCGTTAAATTCATCGATCTCCTGGAACGCTCGGGGCTGGCTGATCGACGGCCCGTCGATGATCGTGAATGCATGCAGGGGATGCTGCACGGCGCCAACTTGCTGATAACTGCTTGGGACGGCATGCAGCTGGTCGGAGTGGCGCGCTCTCTGACCGATTTTCACTATGCTTGTTACCTGTCGGATATCGCCGTAGACAAGGAATACCAGCATCAGGGGGTCGGTCGCGAGCTGATCCGCTACACCCGCAAACAGCTGGGTGCCAAAACGCGTATTATTCTGCTGGCGGCTCCATTGGCACAGGATTACTACCCGAAGCTGGGGTTTACCCTACACGACCGCTGCTGGGTGCTCGATGCCGGTGAGGAAATCACGTGACGCCGGAACGAAAAGCCCGGATACAGCGCGTACTGCAGAGTCGCCAGCCGGACCTGACTGTGGTTACTGACTATGTGCACAAGGGGCGCAACCTGTCGGCGATAGTCCGTACCGCAGATGCTGTGGGCGCTATGGCTGTTCATTGTGTCATTGGCGACAAGGATTATAAGGCTTTTCGTGGCACTGCCAAGGGTAGTCACGGTTGGGTGAAGGTGAATCGTTATACGGCGCTGGACGAGGCGGTTGAGCCCCTCAAAGCGCAGGGTGTTCAGATCGTGGCTGCCAACCTGTCTGAAAATTCGGTGGATTTCAGAGATGTCGACTACACTCGGCCGACCGCGTTGTTGCTGGGTGCAGAGAAGGAAGGTGTCAGCCGGGAAGGGCGACGCGCTGCCGATATCGAGGTGACCATTCCTATGGTGGGTATGGTGCAATCCTTTAATGTCTCGGTGGCGGCGGGGATTATCCTAAGTGAGGCTCTGCGGCAGCGCCAGCTGGCTGGCCTGTATGATAATACTCGCATTGATGAGGCTACATACCAGCGTTTGTTTTTCGAGTGGGGTTATCCCAAACTGCGTCATTTTTGCGAGCACTATGCCCTGGAATACCCACCACTGGATGCTGAGGGCGATCTGGATAATCCAGCGGCCTGGTACGCGGCTGTGCGCGAACAGCTCGGCGATAGAGCGCTGGATTTCGGCGAGTTGAACCGTTGACAACGGGTGGCTGGCGCCCGCATTCATCGCCTACAATAAACACGTATTTCAAGGATGTATCGGAAGCCCTATGAGTATGCTTTGGTTGGGTGTTGCGCTGCTGGTAACGCTGCACACCGCATGGACGCTGGCGCACGCCATCGTTCATAAGGGCGCGCGCAGTGACGGCCTAATCACGCCGCACAGTACAGCAGTTTTTGTCTGGGGTGGCGTTGTGCTGTTGGTGCTTGTGCAGGGCGGGTACCTGCTGGTCCAGCTTTAACTGCGCTGTTCGGGCAAGGTTCACCTGTCTGGGTGATGTTGCCAGCACGCTGATCTGCAAGAATTTTTCGCTATGTTGATCAGCAGCGCAAAGGTTTCTCATGTCTAACAAGGATTTGGTTCGCTCGGTAGAAGATGGCTCCGCCTGGGAAGCCTTTTGTGACACACTCAAGGAAACCGGTAAGCAGATTATGCGGCCGGAAGCGCCGGCAGACGCCTTCACGCGAGCCGAGGGCTGGCGCTATTTGACGCGTCTTACCCGCATTGCGCTCGATATGTTCATGGAGTGCAGCGACCGGGATTTCCCCACGTTCTATCGGCCTTCTCATGAAACCGCCAAAATTGGCGCAGATAATCCCGACAATTACTATCAGCGCGCCGAGATCAACGGCAAGCACGATTACCGAATCACCGGTACGCGCGGTACGGTTGCCTATCTGGGGCTGATAGCGATTGCCGGTGGCTACGAAGATGAAGACGCCAACATGCGCTCAGTGGGCGCGATAGATACACACGGTGACCTCACCGCGAACGCCGATGGCACCATTGAGATTGTTCTCAGCCGCGAGCCCAAACCGGGCAACTGGCTGAAGATCACTGACGACACGATTGCCGTGTTAGTGCGTCAGACCTTCCTGGATCGTAGCCAGGAAACCATTGCCGATCTGAAAATTGAACGAATTCTCGAAGACGGCGTGGTGCCCGCACCGCTAGATCCGGCAGTGCTTGCCGAAAACCTTATGAAAACGGCGGGCTTTGTGCAGGGTACCGCAACCCTGTTCGCCGACTGGGCACAGTCCTTTCTGGATAAGCCCAATGAGCTGCCGCCGGCCGATCAGGCCTACTGCCAGAAAATCGGTGGCGACCCCAATATTTTCTATTACCACAGTTACTATGATCTCGCTGAAGACGAATCGTTGGTGGTTGAGGTGCCGCGTATTCCCGACTGCGAAAACTGGAATCTGCAGGTCGACAATTACTGGATGGAGTCCCTCGACTACCGTTACCTGAAAATTCACGTGAACAAGCATACCGCCAAATACAATGATGACGGCAGTGTGCAGATTGTGATTGGCGAGCATGATCCGGGTCACCCCAACTGGCTGACCACAGCCGGCCACCGCAAGGGCACCTTAGGGTTTCGCTGGATAGGTGCACAGGAAATTGTGCACCCGACCACCCGCGTTGTTAAAACTGACAGCCTGAAGTAATCGAGGATTTAGTACCCATGTCAGAGCAAGAAATTCCGCACGTTGAACTCAGTGTTGATGGGTTGTTAAAAGCAGCGCAAGACGCAACCGGTTTACACGATTTTGGTGATGAATCCTTTCGTGAGCCCTTCGAAGTGTTGGTCAAATCACTCAACGAAGAGGCGAACCTCAATGCCGTTGGCCGCTTCACCCAGTACCAGCGCATTCTGAATATTCTGTGCAATCGCCTGCGCACTGAAGGCTGGATTGCGCGGCACCCGGAGATACTGGACGAGCAGATTACCGCGCCGGTAGTTATCATCGGGCTGCAGCGAACCGGTTCCACCATGTTTCACCGGGTACTGGCCAGTGACTCACGCTTCTATGCGCCGCTGTGGTACGAGGTGCGTAACCCCGCGCCTTATATGGACTGGACACCGACGAAAACCGACCAGCGCATAGTGGAAGGCGAGGCCGAAGTGGCCGCCATGCTTGAGGCCAACCCGGAGCTGGCCGCTATTCATCCGATGGATCCGCACGCGCCAGATGAAGACATCATGCTGCTGGAGCACAGCTTCTACAGTACGGTGCCGGATGCATTTTGCAATGTGCCCACTTATGGCAAGTGGAACGACACCCACGATAATACACCCGGTTACGAATACCTGAAGCGCCAGCTGCAGAGCTTGCAGTGGCAGAAAAAGCAGAAGGGGCAGCAGGCAGAGCGCTGGTTACTGAAAACGCCACACCACCTGCATCATGTTGCTACTTTGTTGCGGGTGTTCCCGGATGCGAAAATCATTCAGACCCATCGTGATCCGTTGCAGACCATTCCGTCTGCCGCCAGCATGAACTACAACCTGTGGATCATGTGCGCCGATGAGCCCGATCCCAAAGTGGTCGGCGAACAGTGGGCTGCAAAGTACGCGCGGGGCATGCTGCACACCATGCAAACTCGTCAATCCAAGCCGGACGCATTTATTGATGTCTGGTACAAAGATACCGTGGCCAACCCGATGGTACCGGCGCAGGCGGTATACGACTTCATCGGCATGACGTTTACCGAAGAAGCAAGGGCGGCTATGGAAAAGTGGCGTGAGGAAAACAAGCGCGAAGCGCGTCCTAGCCACGAATATACGCTGGAGCAGTTTGGGTTTTCGGAAGAAGGCTTGAAAGAGCAGTTTGCCGAATATCGTGCGCAGTACCTGCGTTAGCCTCTCTTGAGATGTCTTCGCCGGCAAGGCCGGCTGCTACCCAGCAGGTAGCAGCCGGTGCTTTCCTAGCCTTGCCGCTGAATCAACCCCATGCCGTTTTCACGCATGATTAGGCGCTGGTCTTGCGCCGAGAAATCAGCAATATCGTCTATAAAGCTCATCGGTACTTTTAGCCCCTCAGCGTGCGGGTAATCTGAGCCAAATAAAATACGATCGGCACCGATGACAGACTTCAATTCCTGCATATCGTCTTCGTAGTAGGGTGAAACCCAAACCTGCTCGCGCAGGGCTTCTGACGGATCACGTTTGAAGGCTTGTGGAAACTGGCCATAGGTTTTCTTCAGAGATTTGAGCAATGGCTTCACCCAGCCTGAACCGGACTCGATGGTGGCAATCCTGAGATTGCGGTAGCGATCCAGCACACCATCAATGATGAGGGAGGCCACCGTGTCGGAGATTGGGTTGGCGCTCAATGCACTGCCCAGTAGTGAGGTGCCAAAGGCTTTCATGTGGCCGCCTTCGCCCCAGAACTCATTGAACTGGTGGTAGCCCGAATCACCGGAGTGAAAGGCCACGGTAATACCGCTTTCATTGGCTAGCGCCCAGAATGCGTCGTGATCCGGATGGCCCAAGCTACGATTACCATTGGGGTGCATCACCGGGCCCGAGCGCATGACAACTACCCGAACGTCGTGCTGCAGTGCCCATTGCAGTTCGCTTACCGCAAAGGCTGGCTCTACCAGGCTAATATAGGGTGCAGCGTAAATACGGTTCTGGTAGTTACAACCCCAGTCGTCCTGCAGCCAGCGGTTAAAGGCGTAGAAGGCGGCGCTAATGGCTTCCGGGTCGTCTTTCAGTGCTTGCTCCATGCCTACTCCCAGCGTGGGAAACATCAGCATGCCTTCAATGCCTTGCTTGTCCATCAGTGCGACGCGGGCATCTCGGTCGCGGTATTCGGGGCGAATGGGCTCTAGCTCGCCAAACAGTTCTTTCAGGCCTTTGCCCTCTGGGTTTTTGGCCCGAAAGAAATCATCCATACAGCCCGGTTTGGCTACCGGGTCGAAGGTGGGATTCGGAATAAAGGGGCAGAGCTTGCCGCCCACCAGCAATTTGCGCTTTCCATTGATATCGGCCCACTGCATGCAGCGACGTTCCATCTTTCGGTCAATATGACGAGTAAAAGCGTCTTCTGCTTCGTAGTAGTGATGGTCGGCGTCGAAAATCCGGTAATCCAGTTTGCTCATCATGGCCTCCTTTATCGCTATTGTGTTGCCATAGCACACTACTGTGCGCTTCACTTGAACGTTGGCCAATAGCGTTTTCTGACAGTTCACCGGTATTTTCGGTCATCGGGCTTTTGAATTTGCTTTCGCGAAGCTCGATGGGCAACAAAATTGAAATGGGTTTCAGTGAAGGCGGTGTCGGATGCTACACAATTCAGGGAGTTTAAAGGCTTTGCAGAACCGCCTGAGCAAATTCAGCGTTCTGTTTCACGGTATCAAGCTCGGTTACCGGTAGCGACAACCGACGGGATATTTCAGTTTTGACAAGTTCGTCGTCAGTGTCGAAATCCACCAGTTTCATGGTGGTAGTGCTGTCGCTCATCTGCCGGTCCAGCAGCACAACCAGTTCCAGGTCCGGATTCCACCACACAATCAATGTGCCATCGCGCAGTTGGCGGCGATATTTTTCAAGGCGCTGACAGCCGCTGCCACTGCGCTCCTCCAGTGTCATTTGCTGCAGGGCATTGTCGGACAGCAGTTGATATTTTGCTGACCAGTCAGTGGTGACAGTTGGTAGTGCGACACCCCGGTCAAAGTGTTCGAAGAAACGAATGTGTGCAATCTCGCCATCACGCAGCCAACGCCAATGATCGCTGATACCTTGATCGGGGCGCTGATGAAGGGATTGATTATTACTGCGCCATAACACTAGCGTGTGTTTTTTTTCCGCGCCCGGCTGCTGCTGGATTATCTGGTACTGGGCGCGCAGATTTGCCGGGTTCAAGGTGCACTCGGCAGCGGCGGGTATGGCGAATAGCCACAAAAGAATGAAACCAGCGCGTACTTTCACTTTGCATCCCGCTGACTGGCCGGGCTGTGCGTTACTGCGTTTGGGTAGCTGAAATGCGGCACTGTCACGAGAAATCACCCCATAGCGGAACCTGGTAATCGCACCTGAGTTTACAGTAAATGCGACCCCTGCGGTAATGACGCGACGGGGTGACTGCCGCCGCGTCACTCCCAGGCGATGCTCAGACAGTGGTATTCACATCAGCGGGGGCAAAGGCGTCACCCAAAACAGTGGTGCCGTCCAGGCTATGCACCTCCAGTCCGAGGCTGTGCACCAGTTGACGACTATAGGCGGTTAAACCGACCAGCGAGCGTGAGCACAGCGCCAACGCAGCTTCAGCCATCATTTCCACCGGTTCGACCATGTCTGGGTTGTTGCGCGCAATATTGCGCACATAGTCAGCGCCGGAGGTCAGTACAATGGCCTCGGGGGCCAACGTATTGACGTAGATTTTTTCTGGCGCAAGTTCGTGGGCAAGTGCCTCGCTGTAGCGAGCCAGTGCAGCCTTGCTGGCACCGTAGGCACCGATGACCAGCGCTGCTTCGCGAGAGTCTCGATACGGCACAGTTGGCTGATTGATCGTGGCGCTGCTCAAATTAAGTACCCAACCAGCGCCACGTTCTCGCATACCGGCCAAGGCCTGCTGGGCAAGTTCTACTGGGACGTTCACGTTGAGGTCGAACATACGATTGCGGTGTTTGGTACTAACCTGACTCGGCATGTTCATCACGGAGGTTGCCGCATTGTTGACGAGTATATCAATCGGTCCAAAGTGTTGGCTGGCCTGTGCTATCAGGTCGGCACGGGCTGTTTCGTCCAGAAGATTGCAGACCTGAGCGGCGGCGTTACCGCCACTGGCATTGATCTGTGCAACAGCTTCTTCCAATGTGCCTTGCAGATCGCCGTGGGCCCCCAGTCGGGAAGCGCACAGAACAACGCTGGCGCCTTCAGCTGCAAAACGTGTCGCGATTGCACGACCGATGCCACGGCTGGCGCCAGTAATAAAAGCCGTTTTACCTTTCAATGAATGCATGATGTCTCCTTAATATTGGCGATAGCGACGCTGTACGTGGCGGTGGCGAATGAGACGCTGATCAGCGCGTTCCTGTTCACTAACGGTTCTGGCATGTGGCAGTTTCTTTCGGATATCTTCGAACGCAACTTTCTCGACTTTCAGCGTAGGCCAGTGTTCCTTTGGCGGGGGTGTCGGGTAAGTCCAACGCAGTGATGTGTAACCGTGAGGAAGTCCAGTGGTGCTGACCCAGTTGGCAATGCCAGGATCGCGGTGGCAGACCACCCAGCGCCGGTAACCATCGGGGTCAGATTCCATAAGATGACCGTTGATGTTGCTGGGATAGCTTTCAAAGTCGAGTGACTCGCCCCATAAATTGGCCAGGTGAAAGCCGATAAAGGCAGGTTCGATGACCGTCTTTGTTTCAATGATCAGCGCTTCGTTGTCGTCGAGCAGGTAGGTGCCTCCTGCGTAAATATTGCTGCTCTGGCCGCCCCCTGTTGCCAAGCCGAGCGCGTTGGGCGGGTTCATATCGTTGACGGGCATAAAGGGTCTATCCATTCCCATTTTTTCGCTGATGCCGCCGGGTACTTGGCCATAGGTTTCCAGGGTGATCGCGTTAAAGGCGTTCCAGAAGTGCACCTGATTGCGCGCAATCCTGCCCACTTCGCGTAGATGCTCGGCAGCCTCCCGGGCAGATAGCGGTGGTTTGACCTCGTTTTCACAGCCGATTCGCAAAATTTCCAGATCCATGACATCTTGGTTGGCCCAGTCGTGAAATAGCTCTCGACAGGTCAGATACCTTCCGACATGTTCCACATCGCGACTGGTGCGCTTGCTGAGCATGAAATTGCCGTTGTAGTTGGCCGGCTTTTCCGGTGCAATCAGGATGTCAAAACTGCCATCATCCGCAACGAGTAATTCACTGCTATCGAGCGTGCTGGTGTTGATGCGCGTTCCCGGTTGCATTTCTGACAGCTTGCCCGAATCGCCGGCATAACCACTGGACAGCTCGAATATCACATACTGCGGCGCTGTGATGCCATCGGCAGGCGTTTCTCCGCGCCAGTGTCTGGTGTCGGCCGCTTTGCCGCGCACGCGATAACTGTGATTGCCGTCAATTTCCGCCATCAGATAAACCGCATCGGCATTGTCGATGGTTGCCCGGTTTGTGGTTTGTATGGCCCGGCGGAAGCGTGGATAGAGTGGGTCTGCCAAGGTGCGTTCGATGCCGCTGAGCATAAAGCCCAATAGGTAGCGATAGCCCTCGGCGAGATTACGCTCGTTTGCTGGCGGAGGGTAAAGGGCCGGGTTGTCGATGGCATCCCGAGCCTCCTGAAAGCTCTGAATCATGTCGTCAAAAGCGCTGCGCAATTGCTGCTTGAGTGCGTCTGTCGTTTGTTCTTGTGCCATTATTATTCTCCGTTTGCGCCGTGACTGGCCGCGCGTGGCCAGTTGTACTGTTGATAAAAGGGTTCGAGCTCTGCCTCGATAGCGGCGCCGGTCAGTGCATACTCGCCAAGGCTGTATTCGAATTTTGACGCGTGATTTTTCTCCCGCTCGGCCTGTGCTTGCAGATACTGGTCAAAGCTTTCCGAGAGCTCCAACCCCAGCGCGTCATATACCGCGTGCACGGTTTCGCGCGGGGTGCGGGTCAGCTTGCGATAGTCCACCACGCAGTGTGGCGTCTCGGGTTGTTGCGCCAGCTGTCGCGCTGGGTTGTGGAATGTTTCGAAAGAAATGTCACGCAGTGTATTCAGGGAGTCTTGATACTCTTCTGGCTTCCAGCCCTGATGTCGCCAGGACATCTCAACCAGTTTCAGCAGACTGGGGATACACTGACTGGGATCGCGCATCATGACGACAATACGAGCATCGGGAAATGCTTCGATCAGTGAGCCTACCCAGCCGCTCATCACCGGGTTTTTGCTGAGGTGAATTTTGTCACCGCCATTGAGTAATAGTTGACGTTTGACACATTCGCGGTAGTGGTTCAGCCAACGTTTGCGTTTGCGTGGCATCTGGTCCACATGGAACAGATCAATCTCGTTCATCACTGGCAGGTCAGTTGCCCACTGTTGGGTGACAAAGGCTGCGCGCATAACAAACTGGTCCTCCTCCGAATTCCACAAGCTCATGTCATGCATATGACGGAAGGGGCCAAAGGTTTTTTCATCCCAGGCCTTTAGTTTTTTCACAATAGGGCCACCAAAAAAGGCATCGACCCTGCCCAGTAGGCGTATGCATTTTTTCTGCAGCAGTGAAGGGAACAAGGTTTCCCAGTAAAGAAAGTAGCTGAAGCGCTCGCCATCTGCTGACATCAATCGATGCATTAGCGTGGTACCGCTGCGCGCATGGCCGACGATAAAGACCGGTTGCTTTACCTTTTGTCGCCAGAGCCGGGGAAATAGTAGATAGTCGAGCAAGAAACATAGGCCGTGAAACAGGGTCAGTGGCGGTGTTAATACCAGTAGTCTGAGCAGCACTCGGCGCCGTTTGGGCCACTGTTTTAAACGCCAGACATAGCGAATAACTCGCCAGTAGTAGTCAAAGTCGAAGTACATGGGTTACCGTAATCCAAGAGTGATGACAGTAATCTACGGTGTGGTTATTACGGCCACAACTGCGGTTTTATATTTTTTGTTGTTATGTATCACGTTGAAAATAAAGGCTAAAAATGCAGTACTTGAGTTTTCGAAAGGCATACTTACATTTTTATGGAGCATACAGGTGATGGCCGGTGAACTGCCCCGGCCGCGCAAGCGGCCCAAGCAGAGCCGCTCTGCTGAACTGGTGCGGGCCATTCGCGAAGCCTGTATCCGCATACTTGAAACCGAAGGGCCAGACCGTCTGACCACCCAACGCATCGCTGACGTGGCGGGGGTAAATATTGCGTCGGTATACCAGTATTTCCCGAACAAGGAGGCGGTGCTTGCCGATGTGTATGAGGAGCGGCTGCAGCAATTGGCAGATGAAGCCACGCTGGAATTTACCCGTATCTGGAAATTATCGGCACAATCCTTTGCGGGCACGCTTGAGGCGATCATTGGAATGGAAGCTGATTTTCTCTACCAGCTGTATCAGATATCGCCGGATTTTTATCAGCGCTATCATCAGGCACTGGATGTGCGCGAACGGGTCAATCAGCGCACCCAGGCCGAATCCAACCCGTCGTGGGCTGACTGGTTTGCGTTGTTTCTCTCACAGCATGAGGCCAGTGTACGCGCAGGCGATCGCGATATGCAGGCTTTTCTGGCCCGCCATACGCTCGAATCCTGTCTGACGGCAGCGCTGCGCGAACGGCCGCAGGCCCTGAAAGACCCGGCATTCCGGGAGGAGTTGCTGGCGCTGTTACTGCGTTACCTGCTGGCAGGCCAAGCATAGGATTTACCGCATTAATGAACTACAATGTTGTACAACTAAATTTGGCTCATGCCGCCAGGCTCTGCAGGATGTTCCCATGAAAGATATGGTTCAACCGGGCGAAGAAAAGTGCCCGTTCTCCTTTAATTTTGATGAAGCTACCTTTAAGCCCGGCGATGTCGTCAGTTATCGGGTCGATGGCAGTCTTGGCGACATGCCCTTCGTGGGAGTATTACTGGAAGTACATGACGACCACGTGATTCTGGCGCACGATGACGGTAACCGACCACCGAAGAGCCACGCAATGCGCGGCACGCGGGAAAGCCGTCCGGTGGTGAGCGAGGAAGACGCGCTGAAGTAAACAGCGCTACTCTGGTTTCACGCGACTGTCATCTGCGGTCGTTAAGCTTCGGCGCAACCTGATTACGAGTTGCGCCATGACTACCTCAGATTTTTCTCGCCGTCGTTTTATTGCAGCCAGCGCGGGCTCATTGCTATTGGCAGCCTGTGGTGACGATGATAAATCCACCCTCGCACCAACGCCCGACGATGCTGAATCACCTGCAGTTGAGACACCTGTCCCAGACACTGAAGAGCCAACACCTGAACCGCCGCCAGCCGAGACTCCCGCCACACACCCGCCGCGCGGGCTGCATGTCAGCTTTACCGAGCATGCGCGAAGCTCGCGGGCGCTGACCTGGTTTACGAATGGTACAGAGGCTCCGGCATCGTTTCTGGAATACGCTGCAGTGGATGCAGATACCGCGGAGGAGGCCTTGTCACTGCCGCTGAAGCACCGGGTGCAAGCCAGAGCTGAGCCAACAACGGGGCTGGAATCACTGACTCATCGCGCTATGGCGCGTGATCTTCCCCCAGACAAAGCGTTTTGTTATCGGGTGGGATCGGATGAGGGAGGGTGGTCGGAAGTCCGTAAAGTCCTACCCATGCCGGCGCAGCAGTGGAGCTTTATTCACTACGGTGACCAGGGTACCGGCGCATTGGCGCAGCAGGTGACAGAGAAAATGCTCAAAACGCCGTCGGACCTATTGTTAATCGCCGGTGATCTGTCCTACGCAAATGGCGACCAGCCAGTCTGGGATACCTGGTTTGCCCAGCAGGAACCTCTGCTGTCGACGCGTCCCATGCTCGCAGCGCCCGGCAATCATGAGGAGAAAGATTTTGGCGGCGATGCCTTCAAGAACCGCTTTACCCATCCAGGAAAGCCTTTTACCTCAATAATTACTGGCGACAACCCCGGTAGCAGTTTTTACGCTTTTGACGTCAACCGCGTGCACTTTCTGGTGACTACGGCGGGCGCTTTGATCAATGACGGCACCTTGCCGGAGGAACTGCTGAATATCGAGGCGGATCTGTCGCTGGCCGCTGTACGCCGTGCTGCCGGCGAGATTGACTTTATCGTGGTCATGCAGCATTTCCCGATCTGGACCGACCAGGACGGTCGCAGTCCGGCCAACCCGGCGCTGGTGGCGCTGGAGGAAAACATTATTGTGCGCTATGGCGTGGATATGTTGCTGGTTGGTCACGATCATGTGTATCAACGCTCTGAGCCAATGAGTTTTGGCTCGCCTAATCCGTTTGGTTATGTGCAAGTCATGGTCGGCACCGGTGGCGCCTCAATCAGGCTGTTTGATACAGACGGCCCGCAGGCATGGTCTGCCCACCAGTTTGTGGGTATCGGATTTGCCCGCTATCAGGTCAGTCCCGGCAAAATCGCGGTAGAGTTTATCGGCGCACCGCCGATAGATCTGAGTGAGGAGGGGCGTCAGGCCAGTACAGGTGATTTTACAGTGCAGGACAGTTTTTCCGTTGTCGCCAGAGATGCGCTGGCGTGTCGCGACTGCGTCAAGCCGCCGCGCAATCGTGAGGAATTGGCAAGCCTGCTGACGACGCTTCGTCAGGCCGCCTGATTAGGGATCAGGCACACGTGCGTTAATTTCCGTTCATCGACTGTCCAATGCTTCTCGTTTAGTCTTTACTGTCCAAAAATAAACAATAATGCCAAGGCAGTGCGGGCGATGGCTCCCTGTCTTCGAGGAGATCTCATGTTTCGTCGTCCTGTGGCTCTGGCGCTATTCGCCTTCTCATTTCTGACTACTTCAGTGCCGGGGTGGGCGGAAACGTCCCGTGCCGTGCGCGATGTAATTGAGGAGGTAGTGGTCACTGCACGAAAACGCGAGGAGAACATTCAGGAAACGCCCCTCGCGGTCACCGCTCTGAGCGGCGAAGATCTGCGTGATGCCGGTATCGATAATGTTCAGGACCTTTCCAAAAGTGTGCCTTCCCTGCAGATCAACAAAGGGCAGGGCAACCAAATTTATATTCGCGGTATTGGTGAGCGTACCGGTTTTGTGCGGGTGGACCCCACCGTTGGGGTATATCTGGACGGGCTATTTTTGCCGCGTGCGGACGGTCAGTTGCTCGACACGGTAGATGTGGACAGTCTGCAGGTGTTGCGCGGCCCACAGGGTACGCTATTTGGTAAAAACACCACGGGCGGCGCATTGGTACTTACCCTGGCCAAACCTCACGAAGAATTTGAGGGCTATGTGGAAGCGGGGCTGGGCAGCTACGATACCCGAAAGTTACGGGCAGGCGTAAACCTTCCGGTAACCGATCGCTTTTTTACCCGCGTAGCCTTTAACGCGGTGTACAACGAAGGCTACATGAAAGATGTGGGGGACGACGCGCGCAGTAACTCCGAAGAGGGTATTTCCGCGTTGTTTCAGACCCGTTGGGACGCAAGCGATACGCTGACCGTTGAAAACCTGCTGTTCTTCGGCGATTCCAGTGGTGTTATGACCAATACCAACTGCAATATCACACGTGATGACGCGTTGTTTGTTGATGGTTTGGCGTTACTTTGGGCTGGAGATACCGATGCGTCACAGGGGCGCGCATTTCGTGAAAACTGTGAGTCTAACAGTCGTGAACAGCAGGGCGATCTTACTGCAGATAAAGGTCCGAACCCTATGTTGGAACAGGATTTCCAGTCGGTGCTGTTTGGTTCGACTGCGACATGGGAGCTCACAGAAAACTATCTGCTTAAGGCCATACTCGGGGTGCGTCGCGCGGAAGAAGGCCCGATTCAGACTGCCGACAACGACGGCGGGCCCATGGACTACAACGAGGCTTACAACAATGAGCCCAGTATTCGAAAGTCCTACAGTCTGGAGCTTCAGCTGAACGGTTCGGCGCTTAACAACCGCCTTAACTTTACCACCGGCCTGTTTGCAGCGGCCGAGCGCAATACCGAAACCTTTACCCTGTTGACCAACCTGATTGGGCTGGATGCCACCAGTCTGAGCCAATTGGCGTCGGGGCAGAACCCCACCCGACCGGCATCGCCCCTGGGTACCACGCCGGTGGTGGGTGCTCTGACCGGTGATCCGCTATTGCAGTCAGATTTTGAGCTCGACAATGCGACCTACGCAGCCTTTCTGCAGGCCTCCTATGACCTGACTGAGGCCCTGCAGTTAACCCTGGGTGTGCGCTACACCCAGGAGGTTAGAAAGTCCGGGCTCACCGTGATTGGTACCGATCTCAACGATTTAACGACACGACTGCAAGCGGCAGATCCACGCTATGTGCCACTGACACCGCCTGGTCCGCTGGCAGCGTTGTCTGGCGGGCAGACCAAGGGGCTTTATACCTTTGCCGGATCGTGGCTGGAAGATCCGGTTGGCATTGCGAGTAATGTGTTTCGCGATCAGGACGGGGATGGCATTCCCGACTACAAGATGGACTGGGCCAATACCTCTCGTTTTGATGCGGACGAAACCTTCAGCCAGGTTACCCCGATGCTCTCCCTGAGTTACGTGTTTGATGAGTATCAGCTGGAGAACACACCCTTTGAGGCACTGACCACGTACTTTACTTACAGCGACGGATTCAAGTCGGGATTTTCTGAACCGCGTGGCGTGGAAGGGCTGGCACGCATTGAGCCCGAAGAAGTCGCCAATCTAGAGCTGGGTTTCAAAATGGATTTGCTGGATCGGCGGATGCGGCTGAATATCGCTACCTACAACATGGATTACCGCAATATGCAGCTGGTCACCGTGTCGAATGATTCCGCCGGTAATCTGATTGTGGTGTTTACCAACGCCGGGGAGGCGACGATTCGGGGTAGCGAGATGGAGCTGAGCTGGCTGCCGTTTGCGGGCGCGGTGGTATCGCTGAACTACAGTAACAATAACTATTTTTACAGTGAGTTTGAAGATACCGACCTGAAGGAGCTGGCGCTACGCGGCAATGCCGTCCCGGTAGATCGTAGCGGTGAACCGTTTCCTGCGGCACCGGAAGAAAGCGCTTCATTGGGCCTGCAGATGACCTTTCCCACCGACATTGGCCTGATCACGCCGCGGCTGGATATCAGCTACAAGGGTGATGTTTTCTTCGGGCTGGATGCGACCTCGGCAGAGGTCTATCGCGACGACGAACGCAATGCTGGCGCTAACGAATACGTGCTTGTTGATCTGCGCCTGACCTGGATGAATGATGCGGGCGACTGGCGCGTAACAGCCTATGGAACCAATATTCTGGACAAGCGCTATATCAATAGTACCGTTGCAGTCACGGACTCCATCGGCACGTTTAATCAGGGGTATGGTGATCCGAGGGTCTACGGTGTGGACGTTACCTGGTCGTTCTAGCCTTTTGACTCTATAAAACGGTTCAGATAACCAATCATTGCATTGGTGCATTCCTGCCGGTATGCGTCGGTGATTTTACCGTGCAGAAAGTAGGATAGCCGCAGGCAGGCGGTGCCCAGCTCCACTGTGAGCGCCTTGGCGTCTGGCTCGTGGCTGGGCAGGGAAACGCCAATAAGCTCCATCAGATTTTCCACATGTTTGCCCAGATGCACGATAGTCAGGTGCATCGCGCGGTGGCTTTCGTGGCTTGCCACACTCCCCAGAATCAAAATGCCGGCTACTGGGTGCGCGTTGTAATAATCTGCGACCAGGTTCGAAACTTCCTCAATGACCTGTTGCCAGCGTTTTCCTTCGATACTTTTGCTGAGCTTCTCTACCTGCTGCTCAATGGTGAGCAGGTGGCGGCGGGTTAACTCATTGAGAATTGCGTAAGGAGTGGGGAAAAAATGATAAACACTAGTGCGGGTATACCCCAGTTTGCTGGCCAGCTCGGGGATGGAAAAGTCGCTTATTCCGCGTGCGAGTAACTGTTTCTCGGCAGCATGCAGGATGCGCTCGAAGCGCTCGCGGCCGCGCGCTTGCTGTGGCGGTCGGGCTTCAATCAAAGTAGCGGTGTCATTCATTTTGCGATCTTAGCACTTGACCTCAAAAGCATACAAGTGTACAAAATAGAAATGTCCAAATGTATGGTTTGGCGAATTATAATAATTGAATGGCCTGCAATGCGCTGTCGCCCGGCTGTTTCGGGGATGCGCGTAAGCCCAGTTCTGGGGGGAATATGAGATTCAGTGTGCTCTCGGTTGTCGGCATGATGCTGGCGTTTACGTCATCCTGGGCCACAGCGACGCAGCTGGAAGAAGTTGTTGTGACTGCTCAGAAGCGCAGTCAGAGCGCTCAGGACGTTCCCATCGCCATCACGGCCATGTCGGCAGACAGTATGCGCGAGGCGGGCGTGTTTGATGTCTCTGATCTGACCGACGTTAACCCCAGTATCAGTTTTGATACCGGTCAGAGCTCACAGAACTCGAGTCTGAAAATTCGCGGTATTGGCACGGTCGGTAATGGCCGCACCTTTGAGGGTGCGGTGGGGGTGTTTATTGACGGGGTGTACCGCTCGCGTTCCGCCATGGCCTTGCAGGACATGAATGATATCGCCGGCCTGGAACTGCTGCGCGGTCCACAGGGTACCCTGTTTGGCAAGAACACGGTTGCCGGTGCGCTGTCGCTGACCAGCAGCAAACCGGATAGCGAAGCCTTCGGCATCAGCGCCGAGATGCTAAGCGGTAATTTTGACAAGCGTTATGCGGCCGCAGCGGTGAATATGCCGCTGGGAGATCGCAGCGCCGTGCGTGTCTCCGTGGTCAACAATCGTCAGGACGGCTTTTTGCACAGCCGCCAGCAGGGCAATCGCACCTATAACCAGACGGATCGTATCAGCGGCAAGGTGCAGTGGCTGTTTGATGTGACCGATACCCTGGAGAGTTGGCTCATCCTGGATTATTCAAAATCCGATGCCGGCTGCTGTTGGGGCAGTGTGCAGGTGGTGAGCGGACCACTGACCCAGGACCTGAAATACTACGCGGGTCTCCGGGGGCTGGAGTTCTACACCGCCGATTATGCTGAAGATCGACGTCTCACCAATAACAATGCGGACTCAGAGGAATTGCGTGAGGATATTGGCCTGACCTGGAAACTGGACTGGGCGCTGGAGTCTATGGATATTCGCGCGGTAACCGGTGTCCGTCGCTTCACTGACGAACAGGTACGGGGCGACGCTGATTTTGGTCCGGCCCACATCCTCACGTTGAGCGAGCCGGCGGAAATCGATTTCTGGTCCCAAGAGGTGAATGTCAGCACCCAGTGGGGGGCGGTGGATATTGTGGCCGGTATCTACTACTCGGAAGAGACTTTTGAGAGCAATCGAATTTTTGAGTCCGATACCGATTCCAATAACTACGCCAGTTTTCTGGTAACCCGAGCCGCCGCCCAGATGGCGGGATATTCCGGCAGCACAGCGCCGGTATGTCGCCCGCCCGGCATGACGCTCGGCTGCACCGCGCTGTTTGCTACCATCGGAGGCCCGGTGGGCTTTACGTCCTTTGATCTGTTTCCCGCCGAACGCGGTGTGAAAATTATTGAAGATCATTATTATCAGGATTCCACCAGCGCGGCGATATTTATTCATACCCAGACTGATTTTGAGAACGGCTTTACGCTGGTGGCGGGGCTGCGCTATAGCGAGGATCGTAAGCAGGGCGGTTACGATCAGGTCTATTGGTACAACTCTGAACTGGCGCAGGCCATTATTGCCTCGGGTCTGATCGGCGATCCGCCGTCCGGCGATGCGTCGACCCCGCGCAACGCGCTGGATTTGAATACCATCTACAACTCCCCGAGTTTCTACGACGAATACGAAAGCAGCGTGGTGACCAGCACCCTGTCGGGCCAGTACCGTTTTACCGACGACATCATGGGCTACCTGACCTTCAGCAAGGGCTATAAGGCCGGCGCTGTGAACCTGTTTCAGGAGGCGGCAAACCTCAATAACACCACCTATGAACCGGAGTATGCGCGTAGTTGGGAGCTGGGTCTGAAAACCCGCTACTGGGATTCGCGGGCTCAAACCAACATTGCCCTGTTTGACACTCAGTACGAAAATCTGCAGATCAACTTTTTTAATGGCTTCAACTTTTTTACCCAGAATACCGGCGAAGCCTTGTCGCGTGGTATTGAGCTTGAAAATACGGTGCAATTCACCGAATCGCTGCGGGCCGAGTTGAGTATTACCTGGCTCAAGGCGGAGTTTTCCGATCTGGGCAATGCGCCGGAAGCGGTGCGCCATCTGGACGGTCGGCAGACGCCCCGGGCGCCTGATTTGTCGGCGGTTGCCGCCGCTACCTATTCGCGTCCGCTGTCGGCTAACGCCGGGCTCTATGGACGGGTGGCGGCCTCCTATAGCGGCGAGCACTGGGCCAGCCCGGATACGCCGGACGAGCCCACGCAAGGTCCCTACACCCTGTGGGATGCGGCGTTAGGCTTTCAGTACTATGGTGGCACGGAATGGGATGTCAGCTTGTTCTGCAAAAACTGTCTGAACCAGACCTATCGCACCATCTACTTTGCGGCACCCGTACAGGAGGGCTCCTATAACGCCTATCTGAACGAGCCGCGGCAAATTGGCCTCAGTATTAAAACGCGTCTGTGAGGGTTTCCCGTGAGTACTGAAAAAATGAATCCTGAACAACTGAGCCCTGAACTACTGAGTGACGCCCTTGCTTACAAGCGACCGGCTGACATTCGCGCGCTGCTGGCCCATCTGCGTGAACACGAGCCGGTGTGCCGGGTACAGCCGGCGGATATACGTCCCTATTGGGCTGTTACCCGGCATGAGGATATACGGTATATCGAATCCACGCCGGAACTGTTCAGCGCCGAGCCGCGCGCCGTGCTGATTCTGGAATCTCTGGAGCAGACCAATCTGGAGCGTTTTGGCGACATGATGGGTGTAAAAACCCTGGTGCATATGGATGGCGATCGACATCTGGCATTGCGCAAGGTGACCCGCGAATGGTTTATGCCGGCGAATATCGCCAAGTTACGCGGCCATGTGGTCACTATCGCCGAGAGCTTTGTGGCGCGCATGCGTGGATTGGGTGGGCAATGCGATTTTGCAGCCGATATTGCGTTCTGGTTTCCGCTGCGCATTGTGTTGCAGATGATCGGGATTCCCGAAGCCGATGAAGGCAAGATTCTCACATTGACCCAGCGCCTGTTTGCGCCGGATGCCTACGTAGAAGAGGGCAAAGACGCCACGGCGGTTTTTCTGGAAACCATGCACGGGATGGCTGAGTATTTCTCCGCCTTTATCGAGCAAAAGCGCGCCCATCCGGCGGACGATATTGGCAGCGTCCTGTCGTCGGCCAAACTGGACGGCGAGTACCTAGACCCTTTTACGCTGACCTCCTATTTTGTGTTGCTGGCGACGGCCGGCCACGACACCACCAGTGCCAGTATCGCCGGCGGTCTGCAGGCCTTGCTGGAGAACCCGGAGCAGCTGCAGAAACTGCAGGCCAATCCGGATCTCTGTCGCAGTGCCGCCGACGAAATGATCCGTTGGGTGACTCCGGTTAAACACTTCGCCCGTACCGTGCTTGCCGATACCGAGCTGCGAGGCGTGAAACTGGCCAAGGGCGATACGGTGGCGCTGTTCTTCGATGCCGCCAACCGCGACGCCACGGCGCTGGAAAAACCGGACGTCTTTGATGTCGCGCGCTCGCCCAATCGCCACCTGGCCTTTGGTTACGGTCGGCATAACTGCCTGGGTATGCATCTGGCGCGAATGGAAGTTGAAGTCTTCTTCCAGGTGCTGTTGCCCCAGTTGAGCGCGATCGAGCTGGCGGGCGAGACGGCATACATCCCCAGTCACTTTGTCTCCGGCTTGAACTCCCTGCCGGTGCGCTACCGTTTTCGCGATGCTGATTGACTTGAAAAACGTACAGGTGTACAAAAAGCAAGCATACTTTTGTATGATTGCAGTAGCCTGAGATAACACTAATAACATGCTCGCCATCTGGAGAGACGCTATGCAAGGGCGCGGAATAACTGATCTCACGTTCAGACTGATGGGGCTGACCCTGATACTGCTCGTGGCGGGCTGCAACGACGGCAGCAGCCGTGGTGCGGTGCAGAACCCAGGTGGCGTCAGCCTCGGCGGAGGCAGTCATCAGGGCGGTGGGCAGCCCCAGTCTGCGGAGGCATTTTTTGCCCGCAGTGTGCAGCCTGGCCTGGCAAACTGCCGCATCTGCCACGTCCCCGGTGCCAGTGCAGATCAGGAGGGCGGCCGAGCTCTCATGCTGAGCAAGACCGAACTCGACACGGACTATCAGAAGCTTTATGCGGCCTGGGAGACGCTGGGCAAAGGAGTGGATAATAACCGTTTGCTGGCCATGCCGTCGGATCCCGCGCTGGCTCATGCCGGCAGCAAGCCTTGGCCGCCGTCGTCGCAATCCTATGTGGCCATGAAGACACTGCTGTCCTGCTGGGACAGCCCTAGTACTTGTGTATTTTCAGATATCGTTCAAGAAGAGCAGCTGCCACTGTTGGGCAGCAAACGCGCACGCCATCTCTGGGCCAGCTACTGCGAGGGTGAGGACGCAAACAGCAGCAAACTTCTGCCACCTGATCCGCGAACTCTGATTCAGAAAAGCAGCCCGGCAGTGCAAGGCGATCGCGCGGTTCACTTTAACGGCTGGTGGGAAGACTGCCACAAGTCGAAATGGCTGGTTGATGAACGGCCGGCAACCACCTGTGGTGAGTACATCAGGCGCCGCGATGAAGGCAAGCGCTTCCTGCTGGACGAGCTGGCCGGCGACGCGATTACGCTGGATAATTTCCGCAACAGTTGGCAGGACTGGGGGCTGAATCAGCGCCCGGAAAACTTCGACGAGCTTTACACCCTGCGCTACGGTCTGAACCGCGCGCCATTCGATAACCCCTATCCGCTACCCGGTGAAGAAAGCAAAGACAGGTCGCAGTGGAGTGGGGAGTTGCCGCTCGGTCTGAGAATGGTGGAGCGGGGCAATAAATGGGTGCTGGCGTCCACTGCCTGCTATACCTGCCACGGCGGTCAGATTGGTGACCCTTACGCGGGCGACGATCAGCTTATCGGACTGCAGAATCTGGGGCTGGGCAACAACAATTATGACGTAGTAATGGCTGCCCACGACGGCAATCCTTTCAAAGAAGTACCCATTGCCGGTGGCGCGATACCCGCCATTGATCCCAATGCTCTGTTCAATGTGGGTATTAAGCAGCGCGGCCAGAACAATGCGGTCGGCGCGTTTGAGTTCCTCAATACCATTCTTGACCTGGATTCGCTCGGTATCAACCCTAATCCGCTGAAGACCATGAAGGGCGACAGCGGGGCGCAAGATGTGTCGCATCCGTTGGCCCACACTCAGGACACACCGCCCTGGTGGAATATGGGGTCGCGGCCGCGCAAGTTCTTTGATGCAGGGGTCTCCAACGACAGCACGCGCATCATTATGGCGGCCGGCCCTGGCGAGTTTTCGCTGCTGTTCTCACAGGATGGCAAGGGCTATCGCGAGCGCGTCGAAGAATGGGATCACCACCTTGAGGCGTTCTTCCTGTCGCTGGAGTCACCGGAATATCCAAAACCGATTGATACCGCGTTGGCAGAGCAGGGCGCCGTGCTGTTTCACAGCAAGGATCTGTGGGCCGAAGAGGGCAATGCCGACCGGCCACGTCCTGCCGGTGGCAACGGCTCCTGCGCCAGCTGTCACGGTGCCTATTCACCGCGCTATGTTCATGACGACAATTTTCTGGCCGATCCGGCATTGGAAGGCGTTGCATCGCATATAAGCGAACTTGACGTTATTGGTACCGACCCGGCGCGTTCCGATATGCTGACCCCCACGCTGCGGCGCGGCTGGGACACGACGTTTTGGGGCTACCCCGAGGCTGATCCCAAGTACCAGCCGCCCAACAGTAATCCGCTGGAGGAACCGCTGAACGACTTGTATCCGGACGACATGCGCTATCAGGGCGCCTGTGGCTGGCAGAAAGAAATCATCGGTTACCAGGCGCCGCCGCTCTATGGGGTCTGGGCAACCGCACCGTATTTCCATAATGGTTCCGTGCCTACCCTGGAAGCTGTGCTGGACTCCTCCAAGCGTGACGCGATCTGGCAGCGCCAGCTTCAAGTGGAAGAGGTGAACGGGGTGCAGATCAAGGGCTTCGACCAGAGCTTGAATGCCTTTGATTTTGAGCACGTCGGCTGGAAATACACTGCGCTGGCCTGCAGTGAGATGCCCGGCAGCGATCAGCTCAACTGCAGCCCCAGTGGCGACGAAGGGCCTTCCATGCAGCAGATAGTGCAGAATTTCCTCAACAGCACCTTAAGCTGGGCCGGTCTGGTTACCATTCAGGACCCGGACCCGGCAGGTATCGACAAGCGGCTGGTCTATGACACCCGCATTCTGGGTAACGGCAACCAGGGGCATGAGTTCAGCGATGTGCTGACGGATACCGAGCGTCGGGCAATCATTGAATATCTAAAAACACTCTAGGCAGCGGGGTGTTTTGTCGTGCGGTAGGTCGTCTCGAGTGGGTGTCCGAACTTGCTTAGCCGCATCACTCGTTGCGACAAGCGCGGCCTGACGCAGATGCTTGATGGTTGTTGCAGGAAGAGGGGGTGGTGGGCCTTGCTGGACTTGAACCAGCGACCTGCCGATTATGAGTCGGACGCTCTAACCAACTGAGCTAAAGGCCCCCAAAGAGCTCTGGGATTGCGCCTTTCACGTTACCGGAACGGACCACGCGCTAGCCGCAGACTGTGAGAAGTTGCGCATTGTATATAGCCGTGGCCTTATCGTCCAGAAGGGTGCGAAATTAAAGTCGTGTCAGAGGGTTACACTCTGGGTATACTTTCAGTTCACAGTCGGGTTTTGGCTGTATCCGGTTACTGAATTGACGGTATTGGCGGTGGCAAAAGCAATAACATCCCAGCAGGATCACTTGTGCCAAAGCTTGCATGGTGCGGCCAAGCAGATCATTGAGCATGCGACTGAGGTGGTTCGGCATTTTGACGAACGCCAACAGCTGGAGCATCGTGAGGATGCTGGGCGCGTGCTGGACGCTGGGCGGGATCTTCAAGTATTTGTTCGCGATCTGGCGCAGATGTTGGAGCGCGGCGAATCCTTTGCGTCGTTGCGCCACGATATCCGCAATACCGTGGGGTTGGTCAGTGGTTACGCGGAAATTCTGGAAGACGAGGTAGCCCATCCGTCGCCCGCCATGAATGACCTGAAGGCCATTCTCAAGCACACCGAACATTTTCTCGCCACCCTCGACGCGTTGTCCGCCCTGGATACCGAGCTGTCGGCAGACTCCTCTCCGGTCGAAGACCTGATAAACAGTTTAAATGCCACCGCAGCCTCGCGTACCGAGGCCACCTTTGGCCGCAAAGTGTTGCTGGTGGATGACAACGACAGTAACCGCGAGCTGGTTGGGTTGCAGCTCAATCGGCTGGGCATCGAAGTGGCCGAGGCTAGAACTGGCAATGAAGCTTTGGCAGCCCTTGCGACCAAATCGATTGATTTAGTGCTGCTGGACCTGATTCTTCCAGACATCAACGGCTACGACCTGTTGCGTCGGATTAAGCAGGACAAGAACTGGCGTCATCTGGCGATCATTATTATCAGCGGGGTGAAGGACGAGCAGAGTGCCCTGCGCTGTTTGGAAGCAGGTGCTTCCGACTACATTGTAAAACCGGTTAACGCGACGCTGCTGCGAGCCCGGGTTGGTGCCTTGCTGGAGCGTAAGGTTTGGGAGGATAAGGAATCTGCCTACCTGTCCAATCTTGAGGCGAGTTACGATTTTATCCGCAAAGTCTTTGGGCGCTACCTGTCTAACGATGTGATGCAGCGTCTGCTCTACGACGGCGATGGTCTGACTCTGGGTGGTGAGCGTCGAGAAGTTTCCATTTTGTTGGCGGATATTCGCAGCTTTTCAGTCATTAGCCAGCAGATCAGCCCGGAAGACTGTGTTCGCCTGTTGAACAACTATTTTGCGGTGATGACCGATATCATCATGTCCTATCAAGGGACGGTGGATGAATTTATCGGCGATGGCATTCTGGCGATATTTGGTGCGCCAGTGAATGATGAATTGCACAGCGATCACGCTGTTGCCTGTGCGCTTGAAATGCAGCGTGCGGTGCCCATGGTCAACGCCTTTAACCGCGAGAACGGCTTGCCCGACATTGATATAGGTATTGGTATCAATTCCGGTGCCGTGGTGGTGGGTAACGTCGGTTCTGAGTTGCGAACCAAGTATGGCGTAGTGGGGCACAATGTGAATATTGCCTCGCGCATTGAGAGTTGCACAGTCGGCGGTCAAGTGCTCGCCTCTGCTGAGACCCTGCAGCATATGAGGGCCACTGCCCAGTGGCGCAAAATGCTGGAGGTAGATGTGAAGGGGGCTAGTGACCCGCTGAAAATTTACGATCTCACCGCTATTGGTGAGCCGTACTCCATTAGCCTACCCAATGCCGAGCGTGAACTGGTGCCTACCACCACACCGGTTGAGCTGGAAGTGCGTTTGCTGCAGGGCGAACGCCTGTCGCAGAATGTGGGCACTGGATTGCTGGTTGCGTTTAACGGCCGGGATCTGTTGATTGAGCTGGATCTTACCTTGTGTGCGCTGGAAGAAGTGCAGCTATGCCTGCCCAGTGTTGGCGAGGAATCCATTGCCTATGCGCGGGTAATGGGAATGGACGAACAGCAGCGCTACCATGTGACCCTGACCTCCAGTATTGGAAAAATGCGGAGTCTGTTGGATCAATATCGCGAAAAATCACCATAATACGCACTGATATTTTCTTCGGGGAGCGTGTGCCTTGGCTACCATCTTGCTGGTTGAAGACGACGAAATGAATCGCGATATGCTGCGTCGGCGGCTTGTTAAGCGCGATTTTTCCGTCATTACTGCAGAGGATGGTGTGAAAGCGATAGCGGCGGCCCAGGCGCAAGCACCTGATCTGATATTGCTGGATATGAGCCTACCGCTTAAAGATGGCTGGCAAACTGCTGGCGAGCTCAAAGCGGATGCGCAGACTGCCGCGATTCCCATCATTGCCCTAACTGCCCACGCCATGGATGGTGATCGTCAGCGGGCCCTCGCTGCCGGTTGTGACGATTACGATACCAAGCCGGTGGATTTCAAACGCTTACTGGTAAAGATTCAGGCCCATCTGGACGCAGGAGCGTAATCGGTGAGCCTGACGCGTCGCCTGATTCTTTCATTTGGCGCCATTCTGGTGCTTTCTCTGATCAATATTTTTGCTCATTTGTGGGGTAGCGAACTGCGATCTGAGCTGTTTAGTGAGTTGCAGGCGGTTATGCGCGATCAGGCCGGGCTGCGTGAGTTTGAGCAGCAGCTTGATGCCATGCATCGCAAGATTCGGGTTATTGAAACACTCGGAGACACTGGAGAATCTTTGCCGATAACGGTATCTGAAGCCTCCGAGCAGTTAAATGCACTCAATGCCATGATTGCCCGATTAGCTTTTCTCGGCAGTCGGCTGGCGGATTCCCTGGAGCGCCCGGTGGTACTTGGCGGAGTCGAAACGCTGCTCTCAGATTGGCAGCTATTTCTGGCCAATCTGGCCGAAGGTGATGATATTGAGCGCCCACTGACGCTGCAGGGAGAGTACCGTGCGGCATTGCAGCAATTGGTTTCAGTGGAGTTGGCGCTGGTTGACAGAGCCTCGGCGATTAATCTGTCGCTGAACGATACGGTGGCAATGACCAACCGCATAACGTTGGGCGTGTTTATTGCGACCTTGGGGTTGACCGTCATTCTGGCATTACATCTGGTGAGCTTCACCCTGCGCTCAATCCGTAAGCTGCACGAGGGAACGCAGCAGTGGGGGCGGGGGAATCTTGATTATCAGGTGCCACCACTGGCAGGCGAGCTGGGTCAGCTGGCTGAAAGCTTTAATCATATGGCGCGCAATTTACGCACTGCCATGAATGAAGTGAAGTCGGCAAGCGCGCGAGCCGATGCGGCCAATCAGGCAAAAAGCAGTTTCCTGGCCAATATGAGCCACGAATTGCGTACGCCCATGAACGCGATTATTGGCTACAGTGAAATGCTGCTGGAAGAGGCTGAAGATGACCGTGCGGTGCCGATTGGCGAGATGCAGGCAGACCTGGAAAAGATCCTGTCGGCTGGGCAGCATTTGCTGGCGCTGATCAACGACGTGCTGGATATCTCCAAGATTGAAAGTGGCAAAATGACTGTATATCGCGAGACGGCGGACATCGAGCAGCTGATGAACGAAGTGCTGGTAACCGTTCAGCCGATGGTGGAGGCCAATGGCAATCGCCTGACCTATGATAACGCCTTGAGCGAGCAGTTAACCGAAACGGATGTGACTCGATTCCGCCAGATTGCCCTTAACCTGCTGAGCAATGCCGCGAAATTTACCCATGAAGGGGTGATCGACGTAAGCTTGCGCGATGTCGAACGCGGTGGTTTGCCATTTATTGAAATCGCCGTTACTGATAGCGGCATCGGCATGTCATCAAAGCAGATGGAGCAGGTTTTTGAGGCATTTATTCAGGCCGATTTGTCGACCTCGAAGGTTTACGGTGGCACAGGCTTGGGGTTAACGATTTCAAAGAAATTTGCGGAGTTGCTTGGCGGCGATATTCTGGTGGAAAGTACCGTGGGCCAGGGTTCCCGTTTTGCATTTTTGATGCCGAGACTTAGCGCAGGGTCGCTGCCCAATGGGGCTGCCGTCGGCACTATGACTCTTCCAGCATCCTGTCGCATACTGATTGTTGATGACGACCCTGTGGCGCGTGAACTGTGCTGTCGTCATTTGCAGCAGGCGGGCTTTCAGGTGCAGGAAGTCGCGTCAGGTGAACAGGCGCTGCAGCAGATTCAGGCAAGCCCGCCGGATCTTATTTTACTTGATGTGGTCATGCCGGAAATGGATGGCTGGCAATTGCTGGAAAAGCTGCACTCTCAGCAGTGTGACATTCCTGTGGTTATTCAATCCATGCTCGGCGAGCGAGAAATGGGCGACATCATGGGTGTTCAAGGGTATTTGGTGAAGCCTGTGGAGCGCGACATACTGCTACAAACGATAGCTGACGCGTTAGCTTCCGGCTCGGCGATAGAGCCTACTCCAGAGAGAGCTTTCTAAGCTTTTTCAGTGTTCCTTCCAGAGACTGTTTTTCATCTCGCAGGCGATCATTGCTGCGCTCACAGGTTTGTAGATGTGCGTGAGCCTTGTGTGCCTGCGCCGCGTTGTCAATTGCCAGCCGCAGTGCGCGCTGGTACAGATGCAGGTCAATGCTTGGATCGTCGGATTCCAGTTGCTCGGCGAGTAATCTGGCTTTGTCCGGTTCGCCTCGCTCAAGTTGCAAAATCGCGCCGAGCACTCGCGCTCGGACGAGCTCTGTTTCAGGTGCGGTGTCCGAGTTGGCGATGGACGAGAGAATGGGCAGCGCGGCTGTGGGTTCGCCCGCCTGAATAAAGGTGATGGCGGCCTGTAGCTCTGGCGATGGCGCTGTCGTTCCTGGCAGTGTGGAGCAGCCTGAGGCCGTAAGCAGACCAAAGCTGAGTGCTGCAACTGAGAGCCAGTGAGAAGGCGTCATCGTGTACCTGTGTGCGACGAGTGGTGAATAGCGAAGGGTGCATTATAGGGGAATTGCCCAGATTTCCTAATACGGAAACGATATTTTCTGGTGCGCCAGCGACCCTCGGGTTAGCCCTGAGGCAACATAGGCTCATAGT
Source organism: Litorivivens sp. (assembly GCF_057445395.1). Classification (NCBI taxonomy): domain Bacteria; kingdom Pseudomonadati; phylum Pseudomonadota; class Gammaproteobacteria; genus Litorivivens; species Litorivivens sp. The sequence continues at coordinate 36,394 of NZ_JBVBUV010000016.1, read as the reverse complement.
AACTTTGCGTTTTCAAAGAACCAAAAAAAGGCCCCGGTGGGGCCTTATTTGTATGTGCCGTTGCAGCTGTCGCGCTACTCGTCCAGAAAGCTTCGCAGGTGATCAGAGCGCGTGGGATGGCGCAGTTTGCGCAGCGCTTTGGCTTCTATCTGGCGAATGCGTTCACGGGTAACATCAAACTGCTTGCCCACTTCTTCCAGGGTATGGTCAGTGTTCATGTCGATACCAAAGCGCATTCTCAGTACTTTGGCTTCCCGCGCAGTCAGGCCTGCCAGCACGTCACGGGTAGATTCACGCAGGCCTTCGCCTGTTGCGGAGTCCACCGGTGAGGAGATGGTGGTGTCTTCGATAAAATCGCCCAGATGTGAATCTTCGTCATCGCCGATGGGAGTTTCCATGGAGATGGGCTCTTTGGCGATTTTCAGTACCTTGCGCACTTTGTCTTCGGGCATTTCCATGCGCTCACCAAGCTCTTCGGGAGTGGGTTCGCGCCCCATTTCCTGCAGCATTTGGCGAGAGATACGATTGAGCTTGTTGATGGTTTCAATCATGTGCACCGGAATACGGATGGTGCGGGCCTGATCCGCAATGGAGCGGGTGATGGCCTGACGTATCCACCAGGTCGCGTAGGTGGAGAATTTGTAGCCGCGGCGGTACTCGAATTTGTCGACCGCTTTCATCAGGCCGATGTTGCCTTCCTGGATCAGGTCGAGGAATTGCAGGCCGCGGTTGGTGTACTTCTTGGCGATGGAGATAACCAGTCGCAGGTTGGCCTCTACCATTTCCTTTTTGGCGCGGCGGGCACGGGCCTCACCAATGGACATGCGGCGGTTGATTTCCTTGATGTCGGCGATGGTCAGGTCGTAACCGGCCTCTACCAGTGAAATCTTCTTTTGCAGGCGGATAACGTCTTCGCTCACTTGCTCTAATGCAGGGTGGGCTTTGAAGTGGGTCTTGATCCAATCGGTATTGGTTTCGTTGCCCTGGAAGTCGCGAATAAATGTTTTGCGATCCATTTTGCCGGTCATGACGCACAGGCGCATGATTTCGCGCTCAAGCACACGGATGTCGCTCAGTGTGCTGCGAACGGCTTCAGTCAGTGGCTCAAACAGTGCCGGGGTAAGCTTGAGGTATTTGAATGCCTCTGCCAGTTTGGCCAGCTCTTTCGCTGTCTGCTTGCTGTAGCGACCATGTTTGGCGACCGACTTGTTGACACCTTCCATGTGTTTGCGAATTTCGCCAAAGCGACGAGCGGCTTCTTCGGGGTCGGGGCCTGAGTCGCCGCCTTCGTCGTCATCATCGTTGTTAGCGGCGTTTGCAGCGGCAACTTCGGCCGGTGTTGGCACGTCGTCAGCGGGATCAAGGTAGCCGCTGATAATATCGCCCAGGCGACGCTCTTCAAGCGCGACCTTGTCGTAATCTTCGAGAATGCGTTCCACGGTGCCGGGGAAGTAAGCCAGCGCTGACATCACTTCTCGAATGCCTTCTTCGATGCGTTTGGCGATAACGATTTCGCCTTCACGCGTCAGCAGCTCGACCGTACCCATTTCACGCATATACATGCGCACAGGGTCGGTTGTGCGTCCGGCTTCGGATTCCACGGCAGCGAGCGCAGCGGCGGCTTCAGCGGCGGCGATATCGTCCGGGGAGTCGCTGCCAGCCATCAACAGGGTGTCGGCGTCGGGTGCGTTTTCGAACACCTGGATACCCATGTCGTTGATCATCTGAATAATTTCTTCAACCTGATCCGGATCTGAGATATCTTCCGGCAGGTGATCATTCACTTCGGCATAGGTGATGTAGCCCTGTTCTTTGCCTTTGGCAATCAGGTGCTTGAGTCTGGATTGTCGCTGAGATGTACTCATTAGTCCTCGGTGCTCGTGGTATCTTTCTGAGCCATGAGTCGACATGCAATTTTCAGCCCAAAATAAGCTGCTGAAAAGCACAGGGTCTGGCCCAGGGCAAATAGCCGCGCATTATACCTGATGGGCCCCTTCGGCCACCAGTGGCGACGGTCACTTTCTCTGATGAGGGGTATGGCTGGTAAGTTCAATCTCCGTGAGCTTTTCTTTGCAGCATTTCGCGTAATTTTTGCTTGTCGTCTTCGCTAAGCTCAGCGTAGTTCGCATTGCGTAGTTTGTCGACTGTCAGCCGCAGCTCAGACTGGTGCTGTTGTTTGTGCAGGTGGCTGAGGCATTCTTTGAGTGCCAGTGCGGCTTTTTCGGCATCATAATTGGGTTTTTCCAGGCTGAGAGCGCGGGTCAGGACTTCGCCTTCCGGTTGCCCTTGCCAGTGGCCGAGAAGCATTGCTGTACTGCTTTCAGGGCGTTTTCGCAGCAGTGCGAGCACGCTTTCAAGGGTTTTCTGGTAGGGATTGTTCAGTGCCGGCAGGGCTTCGTCGAACAGAGCGTTGGCGCTGGCCGGATGCAACAGCAGCAGGCTGATCATATACAGCAGTGTGTCACGCTTGCTCTCCGGCAGTGAAGGGGTAGGTGGCTTTTGTCTCGGCTCCTGGCGTGGCGGAGGTTCTGCTTCTGCCGGCGGATTGTGTTCGAGCACATTTTGCAGTGCGGTGGCGGTGAGGCCGGTACGCTTGGCCAGGTCACCGAGCATCAACTCACGGTATACACCTGCTGGCAAGCGCTGAATGAGTGGGGCGGCGAGCTTGCTGAGCCGCGCTTTGCCCTCGAGCGAATCGATATTGAGCCCGGCACCCAGCGCGTCGAAAAAATGGGTTTCCAGCGGCGTGGCATTGAGAATCAGGTTCTCAAAGCGGGTGGTGCCAATCGTTCTGACCTGTGTGTCCGGATCTTCGCCTTCTGGCATAAACAGAAAGCGTGCCTGGCGGCCGTCTTCCATCAGCGGAAGCACGGTCTCCATGGCTCGCCGGGCGGCCTTGCGGCCAGCTTCGTCGCCGTCGAAGCAGAACACGACTTCAGGGCAATAGCGGAAAACTTTCCGCAGGTGGTCTTCGCTGGTGGCGGTACCGAGCGTGGCTACGGCGTAGTGAATGCCGTGCTGGGCCAGGGCGACCACATCCATATAGCCCTCCACAATGACTAGGCGTTCCAGGTTGCGCACGGTTTTGCGCGCCTGATACAGGCCGTAGAGCTCTTTGCCCTTGTGGAAGATATCCGTTTCCGGGGAATTCAGGTATTTGGGTTTGTCATCGCCCAGAACTCGTCCGCCAAAGGCGACGACCTGTCCTCGGTTGTCGAGAATCGGAAACATGATGCGATCGCGAAATCGATCGTAGCATTTGTCGTCGCTGCTGATCAGCATGCCGGCGTCTATCAGCAGCTGGCGTGTGCTGTCGTCGCTTGCCAGGGCCTTCATCAGGTTGTCCCAGCCTGGGGGGGCAAAGCCGATCTGGAAGGCTTTAGCGATTTCGCCCGACAGGCCGCGTTTGACGAGGTAGTCTTTTGCACGCTGGCTGTCGCGGTGTTCCTTCAGTTGTTTCTGGTAGAAGCGGGCGGCCTGCTCCATAAGGCCGTGCAGGTCTTTGCGGCGCGCCACTTTTTCGGGCTTTTCAGTGCGCTCCTTCGGCACTTCCAGGCCGGCCACCATGGCCAATGTGTCCACCGCCTGTGGAAAATCTTGGCGCTCATATTCCATGAGGAAGCCAATGGCATTGCCGCCGGCTCCGCAGCCAAAGCAGTAATAGAACTGTTTGTCCGGGTTGACGCTGAATGAGGGCGTCTTTTCGTCGTGGAAGGGGCAGAGGGCGGAATAATTTTGCCCGGTTTTTCGCAGAGGCACGCGGCGATCGATCACCTCGACAATGTCGATGCGCGCCAGAAGTTCATCAATGAAATGTTGTGGAATCAGGCCTGCCATACTGCCCGGGGATGTGTTTTATGGAGTGACAGGGAGAATAGCACAGTGGCAGGTCTTCCCCGAAGGTCTATTCGCGGTGGAGGACTTTTTGCAATGTTTTGCAAAGTAGGGGGTTACTGCAGTCGGGCTTTGACCCGCTGGCTGACCTGGCCTACGTCGGCGCGGCCTTGAATTTGCGGTTTGAGAATGGCCATCACCTGGCCCATGCCCTTGATGGAGTCAGCGCCGGATTCTGCCACGGCTTGGTCAATCAGGGTGTCTAGCTCGGTATCGGTCAGCGGTTGCGGCAAAAATGACTGAATAACATCAATTTCGGCCTGTTCTTTGTCGGCCAGTTCCTGGCGTCCCGCGTCGGTATACTGCTTGATTGAGTCGCGGCGTTGCTTGCACATTTTGTCAAGTACAGCGAGGCCGCGCGCATCATCAACTTCGATGCGCTCGTCAACCTCAATACGCTTGAAATCGGCAAGGATCAGCCGGATGGCAGACAGGCGCTCTTTGTCTTTGGCCTTCATGGCCACTTTCATCGCCTCGGTAATCGTGGCTTTGAGCTGGTTGTCTGCCATCGTCAGGAGGGTATCAGTACAGGCGCTGCTGTTTTTTCATCTCGCGGCTGACTTTCTTGGCGTGGCGTTTTACCGCTGCCGCAGCCTTGCGCTTGCGTACCGACGTGGGCTTTTCGTAAAACTCACGACGACGGACTTCTGCCAGGACGCCAGCTTTCTCACAGGAGCGCTTAAAACGTCGCAGGGCGATATCAAATGGTTCGTTTTCTTTGACTTTAACAAAAGGCATTCACAGTACCTATCCGGATAATTCTTTCAGCTACCCGCCAAAAACAAAATGACGAGTTCCCAAGGGCCGGGAATTCTAAACGCACAAAGCCCAAAAAGCAAAGCGAAAACTGGAACTTGGCTGGTTCTCTGCCTCATGAGCCAGTAAGATGCGCGCAAATAGGGCAATCTGCGTAAATATTGGCAATTGCCAGTGACGAAAAGCAGTTGGAGATGCCGGTGACGGTACAACGGGTTTTGGGAATTGAAAGCTCCTGCGACGAGACAGGGGTGGCCCTGTACGACGCTGAAAAAGGCTTATTGGCCCATGCATTGTATTCTCAGGTCAGTCTGCACGAGGAATTTGGCGGGGTAGTACCGGAACTGGCCTCGCGCGATCATGTGCGAAAGCTCGCGCCGCTGGTGCGTGAAGTCATGCGTGAAGCGGGCTGTCAGTCTTCAGATATTGACGCAATCGCGTTCACTCAGGGCCCGGGACTGGCCGGCGCGTTGATGGTGGGGGCCTGTTTCGGTCGCTCGTTGGCCTATGGCTGGGGTGTGCCGGCGCTGGGTGTTCACCATATGGAAGGGCATCTGCTCGCGCCAATGCTGGAAGCCGATCGCCCCGATTTTCCTTTTATTGCATTGCTGGTTTCCGGCGGACATACCCAGCTGGTGCGGGTGGATGGCGTGGGCCGTTACCAATTGCTGGGTGAATCGCTGGACGATGCGGCGGGTGAAGCCTTCGATAAGGCGGCCAAAATGATGGAACTCGGTTACCCTGGTGGCCCCAAGCTGGCGGCGCTTGCTGATCAGGGGAACGCGGAACGGTTTGATTTTCCGCGCCCTATGGTCAACCGGCCCGGTCTTGATTTCAGCTTCAGCGGCCTTAAGACCTTCACGTTGAACACGGTGGCTGCGTGCAGGGCCGAATCGGGTCTGACTGACCAGGATAAGGCCGATATTGCCGCTGCCTTTCAGGCGGCGGTAATTGGTACGCTGGTTATTAAATGTCGCCGAGCCCTGAAGCAGGAGGGGCTGAACCAGCTGGTGATTGCGGGCGGCGTCAGTGCAAATCGGCAGTTACGCGCCGCGCTGTCAGATGAAATGAGCAAACTCCGGGGGCGGGTGTTCTACCCGCGGCCGGCCTTTTGTACCGATAACGGCGCGATGATCGCCTATGCCGGGTACTGTCGCTTGGCGGCGGGCCTTAGCGACGATCTGAAGGTTACGGTGCGGCCGCGCTGGCCGATGACTGAGCTTGATGCGGTGGAGGCGGCTAAATGAGCGCGCCGACGGGCGACAAAATCCTGATTCGGGAGCTTCGGGTTAGGGCAATTATTGGTGTTCACCCGTGGGAGCGCCGCATTCCTCAGCTATTACTGCTGGATCTGGATTTGTCGGTAGATATTAAGGCAGCGGCTGCAACTGAGGACCTGTCTCATACCGTGGATTATGCGGCGGTGTCGGAGCGGCTCACTCACTATATTCAGTTAGAGAAGTTTCACTTGATAGAAACCCTGGCCGAAAGGTGTGCAGCGCTGGTGCTGGCGGAGTTCGCGGTGCAGACCGTCACCTTTCGGGTCAGCAAACCGGAGGCCGTGCCCAGTGCGCGAACTGTCAGCGTAGAGATTGTCCGGCAGCGCGATGACTGACGTTTTTATCGGCGTAGGTAGCAACATTAACCGCGAGGAGAATATCCTCAGTGGAATTAAAACGCTGCACGAGCAGTTTGGGCATTTGCGCCTTTCACCCCTTTATAGCAGTGCGGCGGTGGGCTTTGAAGGCGACGACTTCCTCAACCTTGTTGTGGGTTTTAGTACGGTGCTTACAGTAGGCGAGTTGAGTCAACGGCTGCGTGATATCGAGCGATGCCATGGCCGCGCTAACGATGCTCCCAAATTCAGCTCGCGCTCTTTGGATCTGGACATCCTGCTCTACGGGGAAACTGTAGGAGAGGTTGACGGGGTTGTGTTGCCGCGCGCGGAAGTATTGTTCAATGCCTTTGTGCTGCAACCCCTTGCAGATATCGCTCCTCAGTCCTGTCACCCAGTGTCGGGGCAAGCCTACGGTGAGTTATGGCGTGCGATGGCAGCGCAAAACCGTCAGCGACTGGAGCCTTACCACGGGCTCGATAATGCGCTGGCCCGCATTTTACTGTGACAGTGTCCGCCCGCCATCCACGGCGATGATTTGACCGGTAACGTAGGGCGCATCGCACACCAGAAACGCAATGGTTCTCGCGATATCCTTTGGTTCTCCAATGCGTGCCAAGGGCACCTTTTCCTCAATGTTTTTGGCTTCCTGAGCCGAAAAGTCTGATTGTTCTGCGGGCATTAAGATGGCGCCCGGCGCAACCCCATTGACCCGTACTTCCGGGGCGAGCGCCTGCGCCAGTGATTGGGTCAGCATCTGCAAACCGGCTTTGGCGCAGCAGTACACCGTGTGGTCGTGCAGCGGGCGTTGGGCGTAGATATCCACCATATTCACGATGCAGCCGCCGCTCGCTTTCAGCGTGGGGGCCAACGCCTGTGACAGAAACAGTGGTGCTTTGAGATTGCTGGCGAACAGGGCGTCGAAATCTGCTTCGCTAATCGTGCCCACGGGTGTGGGGTAAAAATCTGATGCGTTATTGATCAGAGTGTCGATGCGACCATAGTGCGCGCTGGCAGCGTGCGCCAGACTAATAATACCGCCGGGTGCTGCAAAATCTGCGCAGAGTGTTGCGGCAGAATTGGTCCGTTTGCTGTTGAGTTCTTCGGCAAGCTTTATTGCTGCGTCGGCAGAGCGGCGATAGTGGATTAGTATACGAAAGCCGCGATCATGCAAGGTATCGCAGATTGCCCGACCGATACGTTGGGCACCACCGGTTACCAGTGCCACGGGTGAGGGGTGATTCATGGTTATTCCTGTTGTTGTTTTAAGCGAGCCAGGCGTTCGCTACGCATTGCTTCACCGAGCTCCTTTCCAGTCAAACCCTGTTCCAGAAAGGGGCGACTGTCAACGCTTTGCATAATGGCAATGGCTTCGCTCAGATGATCATAGGATTGCTGAGTGAAAAGCGTTTCTACCTGGCAGAGCGTCCGCAATAACTCTGGACGTCGCAATACATCGCACTTTTCCAGAACTGTCAGCAGTGTGTCAGCAGTTGCAGTTGCTGCCGGTAAAGGTTTGATGCGCGTGTACAACTCGGCCAGTTGGCAGACGTTCTTTGGCGCTGAGCAGGCATGGCCGAGTATTTTAATGGCCTGCGTCGACATTGATCGGGTTGCTGCGGCAAAGCGCGCTTCAATTCCTAGCTGTGCGTCATGGGAGCGTGCCAGCGCTTCCAGATTGTCGGCGTCGAGATGGTGGAGCCAATCAGGGAACAGCGCTTCCAGCGCGCCACAATCGCGTAACACGATCAGCATGATGTGGGGTGATGCTTCCATCAAACCTTTTTGCAGTTCCTGCCAGACGCGTTCTTTTGCCAGGGTTTTGAGTTCTCCGCTGTCGCTTAACGTGCGCATCAGCGCCAGTGTTTCGCTTGCGATTTCGAAGCCGAGGTAGTGGTAGCGCGCTGCAAATCGCGCGGTGCGCAGCACGCGCAGCGGGTCCTCGGCAAAGGCGGGCGATACATGGCGCAATATGCGATTTTTCAGATCCGCCTGACCACCGTATGGGTCAATGATATGCCCGTGGTTATCCATTGCCATGGCGTTGATGGTCAAATCCCGTCGCTGCAGGTCTTCTTCCAGTGTCACATCGGGGGCGGCATAGACTTCGAAGCCGTAGTAGCCGGACCCCTGTTTTCGCTCGGTCCGTGCCAACGCATATTCCTCGTGTGTTTCCGGGTGCAGAAACACGGGGAAATCCTTGCCTACCTGCTGGAAACCCTGGTCCAGCATGGCTTGGGGGGTGGCACCGACGACCACCCAGTCAATTTCTTGGACCGGCCGGTCGAGGAGCATATCGCGGACGGCACCGCCGACTTGATAGGTTTTTTCATTGAACTGCATATCTGAAAACCTGTAGGAACATTACAAATGAAAGGCTTTTGTAATAAAAAATTTTGAATAAATAATGGAATCCTTGTGAGAACTCTGCAATTCTACGCTCCATAACCAAATACTCTGCTCGGCGGTTGCTCGCGGCCCCGAGTATCGCCGATCCGCGGAGTCAATTAAATAAACGAAGACCGTCATCTGTTTTTTTGGACGTCTGTGCGCAAGCAACAGGCGCCATTGAGGGGGAATTCCGGATTTGCAGGCTGCGTCACACTACCGTGCCGGTGCTAGCAACTCTGTGAATGTAAAAGAAGCAAAATAGGACTAGATCATGCATTCAAAATCAGTATTGAAACTTGCGCCGCTGGCGTTGGCCTTGGCTACTATGGTGGGGTGTTCCGGCGGTGGCTCCAGCTCTGGCGGGGCGCCTGCTGCCGCCCAGCCGGCAGTTACAAACCTCAATGGTACCGGCTCGAAGGGGATTGTTATTGGTGGTCTCGTCAACGCCTACGCGATCAATGCCGACGGGACGAAAGGTGACAAGGTTGCCAGCGAAACCGAAACTGATGCCAAGGGGAAGTACACCCTCACTCTCAACGGCAGTTACGTTGAAGGCTCTCCAATACTGGTTGAAATCACGGCGAAAGACGGCACGCTGATGCGCTGTGACCTGGCGACTTGTGGTACCGATAAAGAAGGTAATACCGTCGTGTTTGGGCAGGACTACGTACTGGCCAGCAATTTTAGCTTGTCGGCGGTGCTGCCTAAAGCGTCTGGCACTTCTGTCTCGCTCAATATCACTCCGATTACCCAAATGGGTGCCAGTCTGGCGTTGAAGCGCATTCAAGCCGGTGCGTCCGCGTCGGATGCTGCTGCTGTTGCCAATGCGCAAGTCAAAAACCTGCTGGGTATCAAGGGCGATATTACCTCTTTGCCTGTAGTTGATATCACCGACGCTGAATCGGTCAATGCCGCTGGCGCCGACGATTTGGACTACAACCTGAAAGCTGCGGGTATTGTGCAAGCCATGCGTAAGGGCAGTTCAGGCCAGTCGGTTGAGGCGGCGCTGACAGCGTTTGTCGAGCAGTATGTCACCGATGATGGGCTGGCAGATAAGGAAGATACAGAAAGCGAGAAGCTCACTCTGCAGGAAATTCTGGCATCCGCCATTGAATTGATTGAAGAAGTCAAAAAGGTTGAAGGTGTCGAATCTGATAAGGAAGAACTCAGTCAGTCTGAAAACGAACTGAAAACCAAGGAAAGCGACAAGCGGACCAATGGCTCGACAGAGGTCAAGCAGGGTGAGGCCCCGTCAGACGTTGGCTCTGAAGGTTTGCAGGCAACAAAAGGTATGGTCAAGCAGATTCGTGATCTGGCTGCGGTAGCGGGATTGTCGGTAAACCAGCAAGCTTTTGCCAACCAAGTAGAACTCGCAGCTGAGTCGATTAAAGGTGATACACCTGCGGCAGCTGTAGGTTTGGGGCGCGCACTCGGCGCGATTGCCGAAGCATGGGAAGCGCGAAACAACGCAGAAGATGGGCAGGAGCCAAACAGTTTTGTTGCCGACGGCTTGACGGTCTCGATGACTGAGAGTGAAGGTAAAGTAACCTACACCATTGCTGAAACCACACTAAGTATTGATGAGACCGACGACGGTACCGATAACCCGGTTGACGTGGTCGTTGCGTTTACCGCCGTAGATGGAACGTCGATTTCCGAAACCGAGAGCGCGTCGCAAGACCCATACGAAGAAACCTTTGACGGCAACCTTGATCTTGTCGTCTCAGGCAGTGCATCTACAGATAAGGTAGCGATAGCGGTAACCGACGAGTCGAAATTTATCGGTACCGCCGATTTTGACTATCGCCGAGAGGGTGGTCGTGTTGAGTCCGGTACTGACGAAGGCTTTAGCGAAAACAATCGTGATCAGGGGCAGGTTGATTTAAATGCTGATTTGGTCATCAAGCTGACTCAATTGGAGCCCAGTGAACCGGGTGCGCCTACCGTGAGTTTTGAAGGTCGCATGGAGATTGATCTCGACCAATTTGCGTTCGACGAGACTCGATCTGAAGAAGCCGACTTTCAGAACAGCACCTATTCAAGTGAGGATTCTGATTCACTGTCTTTCAATGATGTGAGTTTCCTGTTCTCTGGCAACTTCGAGGATTCGAATGGAGAGTCGCTTACTGCGTCTTTCGGGGTACAGGGCGGTAACTTCAGTGAAACGTGCACTTGGTCGTATGAGCAACAGCGCTGGATGGTCGTTAAAGACGATGAGGATTGTGTCCGAAATGAAACCGAGGAAAGTTTCGCCGATGCTGCGCTGACGTTGTTGTTCAGTGTTGATCTGGCGGAGTCTGCGGACGATGTTTCGGTACAAGTGAACGCGACACGTACAAGCTTGCAAGCTGGAAAACTGGATATAGATTTGGAATACGGCGGCAGTCTGCTGGCTCTCGATTATAGTGGTGGTAATAGCGCGACCGTTAGTAACCACAACAATGTGGTTATGACGTTGACTGAGACCGAAAGCGAAGGTTCCACGCAGGTCTCCGGCAACATCACGCAAAACGGGGTGGAGTACGCTACTATCAACGAAGAGTCTGGTGCCGCGATCGAGCGCTACACCGACGGCACTTTTGAATCTGCGATGTAAGATACGCGTTAGTCGTTAAACAGGGGGAGGCAGGCGCCTCCCCCTTTTAATTTGTTTGAGAGATAACCTTGTTGAAAAAATACTATTCGAGCGGTTTGGTCTTGATGCTGCTCATTACGGCCAGTTCCCTCGCCTGGTCTGACTATCTAGACGGAATGGGGGTCTATTCTGTTTTAAGCTCTGATACCTACAGCGATGCCGCGCCGATTGAGCAGATGTTGCACGACTTGGAAGGCGCACCCGTTCGCTCGGGCGATTTCGCTTATACCCACAACCAGCTGGAGGTGGGCGTTTCGCGCGGTGATTGGGCTGCCGCTGTTTTTGTCCGCTACGATTATTTTGTCGAGTTTAATGACGACACGGTCGCGCTGGCTTACCTTAAAAAAAACAACGCTACCGCTCGCGGTGAGGCGCACTATGATATTGATCTGTCTGCCAACCATCTGCGCTCACGGGGGCTTGCTACGGCCTATCGATTTTCTGTCCACAATGATTGGACGGGGCAGGTTAAGGTCAGTTACGTGGAGGCCTGGGAGACGACCTACGGCGAGTTGAGTGGCAGTGTTATCACGCGGGACGACGATTTCTCAGCCGACTTGTACCTGGATTACAGTTACACCGAAGACACCTTTCTCAATCGACCGCGAGAGCAGGTAGATGGCAAGGGGGCAACCCTTGATCTTGAGCTTCAATGGCAGGTGAACGACAAGTTGCAATTTGGTTTCAGTAGTCGTGACCTGTTGAGCTTGATTCGCTTTGACGATGTCACGTATACCCGGGCGGTAGCCACCACCAATCGTATTAGCTACGACGAGAACGGACGCCTGAGGTCGGTACCGGCCCTTTCCGGTGAGGAACGTTATCGGAATGAAATACAGCGATTTCCCCGCCGTGTGACGCTCTCTGCAGGTTATCAGTACTGGTCGCAGTGGCGACTGCGGGGCGAGCTATTTGCGATTGATCGCTACCTGTTCCCGCGACTTGGTCTAGAGCGTGATCTGGCGCTGGGCAATCTGCACCTGGATTACGATCTTGAAGCAAAAGCCATCGGTGTAGCATTGCGTAAGCATTGGTATGCAATCCAATTGCGCACTGACCACACTAACTGGGATGAAATGGACAAGTTGGAGTTTTCGCTGCAATTCAACTGGCGTTTGTAGCTGCGCACAAACAGCGGTGGAATGCACCGCTGTCCATATTGAATAAGGTCATTTCCCGGCCCCAAACGCAACCTGTGTCCAGTGCAAGGTACTGGGGGTTGCCGGTTTTTCCCTCCAGCGCGGCCCAGTGCCCGAATATCTGCGTTTCCATGCGCTCTGCCGGCCAGGTAAACCAGGGCGCAAAGCCCGAGGGTATTTCTTCAACCCGGCCCTTGAAGCTCAGCGCCAGCGTGCCGTCCTCGGAGCAAATACGCATTCGCGTAAAGTAATTTGTGATTGTTCGAAGGCGGGGCAGGCCGGTTAGATCATCTGACCAGCGCGATGGTTCATCGCCGTACATATTGCTCAGAAAGGTATCAACCAGGGTGTCGTCTCGAAGTGCACTGCTCACTTCGTCGCTGTAGCCCAGCGCTTCGTCGGTAGACCACAGAGGCGGAATACCTGCGTGACTCATCACGTAGCGACCGCAATCGCTGCGCACGCACAGTGGCAGCGTGCGAAACCAATCCATATAGCGAGTCAGGCGCTCGGATGCGAGCAAGTCTGCCAGGCTGGCGTGCAGCCCCTGCTTTGTGGCGCCGCGCGCCAATGCAAGTGTGTGCAGGTCGTGATTGCCCAGCACAATGCGCAGCGAATCGCGCATCGGGTATAGATAGTCCAGTACCGCCAGTGAATCCGGTCCGCGATTCACCAGGTCGCCAACCAGCCACAATTCATCCTTAGCTGGCTCGAAGCCGACGTCGTCCAGCAGGCATTGAAGCGGGCTCAGGCAACCCTGCAGGTCTCCGACAGCGTAACGGGTCATGGTCAGTGAAGGGAGGAGGGTTCTACCAGCGAAAAGGCTGTGACGGGTGCAATAAAGGGGCGGCCAGATTCGCTGATCATTTCGTAGCTGCCTTCCATGGTACCGACTGCTGTCTCGATGACCGCGCCAGAGGTATAGCTGAAACTCTTGCCCGGCTCGATCAGGGGCTGTTTGCCGACAACGCCTTCCCCGCGCACTTCGGATATGCGGTTGCGGCCGTTGGTGATGATCCAGTGCCGGTTGAGCAGGCGAACCGCTTCATTACCGCTGTTGGTAATGGTAATGGTATAGGCAAACGCATAGCGGTTGTCTTCCGGGGTGGATTCGTCGGCCAGATACTGCGTGGCTACCTGAATATCAACCTGCTCGTTGGGTTTCTGTTCCATATATCCTCATTTTGCGGGGGCTGGTTCTGCCGGAGGCAGTGTATTCGCCAGTTGCACATAGTCGCGCAAGGTCAGCGTTTCTGGCCGCGCACCGGGGTCAACGCCCGCCGCTTCAATCTGCTCAGGGGTGGCGAGCTGCTTCAATGCATTGCGCAGGGTCTTGCGGCGCTGGTTGAAAGCATCCCTTACCAAACGCTGCAACAGGCCTGCATCTCTGGCCGGGTGGGGCAACTGTTCGAACGGAGTCAATTTTACCACGGCAGAGGTTACTTTGGGACGGGGGCTAAAAGCCTCTGGTGGCACCTCAAACAGCGACTCCACCTGACAGTAGTACTGAGTCATAACGCTGAGCCGCCCATAGGCCTTGCTGTTGGGGGCTGCGGCGAGTCGGTCTACCACTTCCTTTTGCAGCATGAAATGCATATCTTGCACACGTTCATGCTGTGCCAGCAGGTGGAAGATCAACGGGGTGGAAATATTGTAAGGCAGGTTACCCACGACCCGTAGTCTGGAGTCTGGATAGAAAGCGCTGAAGTCCGTTTTTAGCGCGTCGGCCTGAATCAGCGTGACCTTCGGGTTACCGGCGAACTGCCCTTGAAGAATGGGAATCAGATCGCGATCCAGCTCTACCAGCGTTAAATCCACGCCGCTGTCGGCGAGATGGCGGGTCAGGGCGCCCTGGCCTGGCCCGATTTCCACCAGTGCTTGCCCTGGTTGGGGGCCTATAGCCCGAATAATGCGGTCGATGATGCCGGTATCACAAAGGAAGTTTTGCCCGAAGCGTTTGCGGGCTCGATGTTCTGTCATAGGAGTGTTTGCTGTACCATGTGGACGGCTTGCCTGATAGCTTCCCTGAGGCTGCCGCAATCGGCGCGACCGCTGGCAGCCATATCCAGCGCTGTGCCGTGATCGACGCTGGTACGAATGATAGGCAGGCCAAGCGTGATATTCACGGCCTTGCCGAAACCCTGGTATTTAAGTACGGGCAAGCCCTGATCGTGATACATCGCCAGTACCGCATCAGCCTGCTCCAGATGTTTGGGGGTGAACGCTGTATCTGCCGGCAGTGGATCGCTTAAATTCAAGCCCTGTTGCCGCAGTGCGGCAATGACGGGAATGATCACGTCGATTTCCTCACGGCCAAGGTGGCCGCCTTCCCCGGCGTGGGGGTTTAGGCCAAGCACCAGAATGCGCGGTGCAGGCAGGCCAAATTGGCGCTCAAGGCTTTGGTGTGTAATCTGCAGCACCTGCTGCAGGCTTTGCGGGGTGATGGCATCGGCCACGGCACGCAAGGGAAGGTGCGTGGTCGCCAGCGCCACCCGGAAGTCTCCGGTTGCCAGCATCATCACCACTTTTTCAACGCCGCAGCGCTCAGCCAGAAACTCTGTATGTCCGCTGAAGGCTATTCCAGCGTCATTGATCACAGATTTCTGCACCGGCGCCGTAACCAGCGCCTGAGCAGTACCATCGCGACAGGCATCGGTGGCAACTCGCAGGGTTTCCAGCACATAGGCGGCATTGCGGGTGTCGAGCTGGCCTGGCGTGACGGGGGTGTTTAGCGCAACGGGTAGAACCTTGAGGTGGCCTGCCGGTGACGGCGCCGGAGGTCGGGATAAATCCGCCTGTTCCAGCGTTAACGTGAGCTTTAGCTGCGCTGCGCGCTGCTGCAGTAACTCGGGGTCGGCTACCGCAATCAGTTCAACGGGCCAGGCGTCAGCGGCCATCGCCAGCACGATGTCGGGCCCGATACCCGCAGGCTCTCCGGGTGTCAGGAGGATGCGCGGGATCATCGCGATTACTTGATATCCACGTATGCTTCGTCGCGAATTTTGCGCAACCAGATGTCCAGCTCTTCTTCAAACTTGCGCTCGTGAAGAATGTTGCGGGCCATATTGCGACGCAGATCCATGGTCACGTCCTGCATGCGACGATCTTCAACCTTAACGATATGCCAGCCGTAACGGGACTTGAACGGCTTGCTGATATTGCCAATTTCGGTAGATTCCATGGCTTCCTGGAACTCGGGAACCAGCTGGCCGGGGCTGGTCCAGCCCAGATCACCGCCTTCCTGAGCGGAGCCTATATCTTCAGAAAAGGATTTGGCCAGTTCATGGAATGATTCGCCTTTCTGGGCGCGCTGGCGCAGGCTGGCGGCAAGTTTTTCTGTGTCTTTCTCACTGCGAATAGCAGAAGATTTCAGCAGGATATGGCGGGCTCGGGTTTGTGCAATCACCTCGTTGTGACCGCGACTTTCCAACAGCCGTACAATATGGAAACCACTGGCACTTTCCAGCGGCTCCAGCACTTCACCGTCCTGTACGAGGCTTGCCTGAGCGGCAAATAGACTGGGCAGGTCAGGCTGTTTGCGCCATCCCAGATCACTGGCGCGCACATTGTCGGCTTTCAGCAGTGCGTCGACGTTCTTGCCGCTCTTGATGGCCTGATAGAGTTGATCCGCCTGCTTGCGCGCCTTGTTCTTCTGGGCGCTGGTGGCATCACTCGGCAGCGCAACCAGAATGTGGGCGAAGTGGTATTCGGGGGCGGTGCGTTTGCGGCCCTCTTCAGATTCCAAGTAGTTTGCGATCTCTTGGTCGGTGATCTGGATACGCTGATTTACGTTGCCACGCTGCACCTGCTGCAGCACCATTTCCCGGCGAATCTGCTCCCGGGCGGCGGCGTAGGAGGTGCCGGAGGCGTTCAGCGCTTCGCGAAACTGCTCCAGATTCATGTTGTTCTGAGCCGCAATGCGCGCCATGGCGGCGCTGAGCTGCTCATCGTTGATACGCAGTCCAACACGGTCGGCCATTTGCATCTGGATGTTTTCCAGGATCATCATGTCCATCACTTCGCGACGCACCCGCTCTTCCGGAATATCCTGTCCGGACTGGGCGATGTTGGCGCGCACCTGGGCAAGGCGGTCCTCCAGCTCACTGCGCAAAATGATGTTGTCGTCCACAATGGCGACAATCTCGTCGAGAATTTCTACGTCGGCAGTGGCGGTCAGTGGCAGTAGGCACACCGTAAGCAGGCCGAACAGGCGTTTCAGGGTCATTTTATTCATCGCGGTAACCAAAAATACTCTCTTCCAATACGCCGGTGAGCTTGTCGCCCAGTCCGCCGAGGCCTTTCAGCTGAAACTCCAGCAAAATGGCTCTATCATTTTCCAGGTCATTAGACAGGGCTGTGTGATCTGGTTCCAAGGCACGCTGATAAAGTGTTCTCACTGTCCAGCAGCAACTTTCGTAGGCAATACCAAACAGGCCTTCCAGTGTTCGATCCATCTGCAGATCATATTGCCAGCGGGCAAACAGGTGCCATTGTCGCCCCAGCGGCAGACTTGCTGAGGCGTCCAGTTGTTTGAGTTCAGGCTGGTCATCAGCATTTACGATGGTCATGCGGCGCTGGGTGTAACCGAAATTGTACAGGGTCTGAGCGTTGCCGCGATAGTGCCAGCCCAGGTGGGCCTGATTGACCCGCGCATCGTCTCGATCAAATACGGCATCGGCTGAGAACCAGTGGCGGTCGTTCGCCTGCCACTGTGCGTGGGTGGCGACGTCAGAACTGTTTTCCTTGCGGCGCGCGGCCGAGCCGCCAGCGGTGGCGGTGGCATTGCCCGGATGACGGTAGCTGGTGGTGCCGGGAATGATAATGCTGCTTTTGAGCAGGGTCGGGTCGGTGGTGGCTGTGCCGGCCACAACGGTCTCGGGCAGGGTGACCTGACGATCTTCGAAATAGAATGCCTGACCAATGCCCAGTGTCAGCCGCTCCCGGCCTGTATTCTTGTCATAAAAAGACGATGACAGGCCCACGGCCAGCTGTCGCACATCGTCTAGCCGGTCATAACCGGTAAAGCGTGAGTCGCGGAACAGTTGGTGGTAGTCGAAGGTGCGCAGGCTGGTATCAAACAGCGGTTGAGCTTCCTGGCCAGCTTCGTAGCCGTTGTAAAGATAGAAGAGTCTGGGTTCCAGTGTCTGGCGGAAGCTTCCTGCGTCGCGCTCAAATACCAGTGCGGCGTCGAGGCTGGCCATGGCGGCGGTTACTTCAGGTGACGTGTCGACCACACCATCGTCCAGTTGATAGCTTAGGTGGCGGCTTTTAAAGGTGCCGATAATATGTCCGGCACGACCAATATAGGGGAGGCGGACGCCAGCCTCGAGATAACTGCGCACACCGGTAATAAACAGGCCGCCGTCTTCCAGATTGTCTTCATGGTCGAAGGCCGTCACGTTGGCCAGAAATATCGGTTGTGGACGCAGATTGCGCACTACCGGCAGATACTCCAATGACCACTCAGGCATTTTGCGGTAGGTATCGGCGAGCCCGGCCAATTCCTGATACTGCTGAACTATCACCTTGGAGCGCCAGCGCTCGCTCTGGTAATTAACTTGGGCAGACTGGTCGAGATAGGTGGCGCGGCGAACGTTTAGCGAGGCAACGCTGAGATCTTCGAAATATTCCACGTCGCTGATTCGGTTAAACGCAATTGCGGTGGACCAGTGTTCGTTCAATGAGCCAAATTCGCTGATCCCGATCAGCCAACGGTCAATTTCTGCCTGCTTGTCGTCTTTCAGGTAGGCGGTGGAAAGCTGCCACTCGCTCCAGCGGTTCAGGTAGCGTCCCTCGGCCTCCAGCATGTCACCGCGTTCTTCCAGAAAACGCGGTGTTAATGTGAGGTCGTAATTGGGTGCCAGATTGAAATAATACGGAATCGACACGTCGAGACCGCCGTCGCTGCTGGCGAATCCTGGCCATAGCAACCCGGTCGCCCTGCGATCGTCCACCGGGAAGTCGAGCCACGGGGAGTAGAATACAGGCACGCCTTTGACCTTTAACACGGTCCCTCGAGACACGCCCCGGCCGGTTGCATAATCCAGATGAATATTGTCCGCTTCCAACATCCATGCCTCTGAATCCGGAGGGCATTGAGTATAAAAAGCGTCCCTGAGCTCCAGTTCCTGAGGCGTTGGGCGTTTAATCCGCTTTGCTTTGGCGCGCACGCCAGATTTGAAGGCGACAAATCTGGCCCGCTCGATCAAGCCCGTGCCATCGGCGCCATTAATCTTGGCGCGCTCGCCTGTGAGCATCATCTCGGGCAGGATAATGGCGACACTGTCATCAAGCAGGAACTCTTCGCTATCCCGGTCAAAGCTGGCGTTGCCCGCCTGTAAACTCAGCTGGCCTTTATGGATTATCACGTCGCCGTAAAGCTCTACTTTCGAGCCCTCCATACGGGTGCGATCGGCGCTGCCGTGAACGGGCGCTTTGTCCGGTGCCAGCTCGGCACCCGGCCAGGTGCGGGCGGGGGCCACATAGCGCCCGTCACAGCCAGTTTTTGGCGAGCAGGAGGACACTTCTTGCAACTGCTCGGCGCTGTACCAGTGCCAATTGTTCAACGCACCAGAGGGTGCGACACAGGCGGTCTGGGCGTTTGCAGCAAGGGGCAGAAGCAGCGGTGCAGTCAGTGCCAGTTTGAGGAATTTCAAAGCTTTCAAAGGCGTTAGGCTTATTCGACAAAGTTAAATGCAGGTGGATGATAATGGATTCTTTGATAGGATGCGCGCCTGCAAGGAGATAAACATGCTCAACAATTTGCGGCAATGGTGTGCTGCGGAGCTTTGTTTGCCTGAATCGGCATTGGGCGAATTGCTTCCCGTGGCTGGCGATGCCAGTTTTCGTCGCTACTTCCGGCTGCGTCCGGAGCAGCAGCCTTCCGTTATCGTCATGGATGCGCCGCCGGACAAAGAGGACAGTGCTCCGTTTCTCGATATTGCCGGGCGTTTGCAACATGTCGGCATCCACGCTCCCCGTATTCTTGCCCACAACCTCCAGCGAGGCTGGATTCTCCTGGAAGATCTCGGCGATACGCTTTACAAGTCTGCGTTTGAGCAGCGCCCCGGTAGCCAGGTGATGGCAGAAATCCTGCCGGTGCTGGAAAAGCTGACACTCGTTGACACAGCAAGACTTCCCCAGTACGACGAAGGCCGTTTGCAGCAAGAGCTGGATCTGTTCCCGCAATGGCATCTGGCAGTACATACCAAACAGGAATTTACGGCCGCCGAGCAGATGCTCTGGCAACAGTTGTGTGGGCAGCTTATCGACAATGCCAACGCCCAGCCGGCGGTATTCGTGCACCGGGATTTTCACTCCTGCAACCTGATGGAGATGGCTGGAAAGGCCCCGGGGGTTATTGATTTTCAGGACGCGGTCCTGGGCCCGATTACCTACGACTTGATGTCTATCCTGCTCGATCGCTATATCACCTGGCCGCGACCGCAGTTGGAGGAGTGGATGGAGGCGTTTCGGCTGCGCGTTGCTCCCGACGTGCCCCGCGACACTTGGCGGCGCTGGTGCGATTGGATGGGGCTGCAGCGCAATTTGAAAATCATCGGTATTTTTGCAAGGCTGGCTTATCGGGACGGCAAAACAGGGTATCTTTCACTCGTCCCGCGATTTTCGGACTATGTTCGTGATGTGCTGTATCGCTATAACGAACTGGAGCCTTATCAGGAGCTTCTGGAGCCGCGATTATGAAAGCGATGATACTGGCAGCCGGTCTGGGTAAGCGAATGCGCCCACTTACTACGGTTCGACCCAAGCCGCTGCTGAAAGTTAATAATAAACCACTCATCGACTACCACCTTGAGCGTCTTGCTCTCGCCGGCATTTCAGAGGTGGTGGTGAACCATTACTGGCTGGGCGAGCAGATCGAAGCCCATATTGGCGACGGTTCGGCCTATGGTCTTCGTGTGTCCTATTCTCGCGAAACGGAGTTGTTGGACACAGCTGGCGGCATGATCAATGCCTTGCCGCTGTTGGGCGACGAGCCATTTTTGCTGGTCAATGGTGATGTCTGGTGTGATTTCCCGGTTGAAACATTGCTGGCGCGCCGTCCCGAGGCCGCTCATCTGGTTATGGTGGACAACCCGGAGCACAATGAAAAGGGGGACTTCTTCCTCGATGGCGAGCACCTTGCGTTGGCGGGTACCCGACCACTTACCTACGCCGGTATCGCTGTAATCAACCCGGAGTTGTTTGCGGAATCTGCTCCCGGCTGTCAGCCCCTGAAGCCCTTTCTGGTCAAGGCCATAGAGCGTCGCGGCGTTACTGCGGAGCACTTTAGTGGAGACTGGGTTGATGTGGGAACGCCCGAACGCCTGCAGGAGTTGGACAACCGGGTCAGTCAGGCGGCGGTGCCTGCTACCTGAATATCCCGCGCACAGCCAATAGCCCTTAAAACCGCAAGCCGGTAAACTACGCGCTCTAAAATTGTTGCGCGAGTTGTGTTCATGTCTGATTACTGGATTGCCCCCTCCATTTTGTCTGCTGACTTTGCCCGTCTGGGTGAAGAGGTGGACAACGTGCTTGCTGCTGGTGCTGATGTCGTACATTTCGATGTCATGGACAATCACTACGTGCCCAATCTCACTATTGGCCCGATGGTGTGCAAAGCGTTGCGCGATCATGGGGTTACGGCGCCGATCGACGTGCACCTGATGGTACAGCCGGTCGATGCCTTGATCGGTATGTTTGCCGACGCGGGCGCCAGCTATATTACCTTTCACCCGGATGCGTCGGTGCATGTTGACCGCTCCCTGCAGATGATTCGCGACGCCGGTTGTAAGGCCGGGCTAGTGCTGAACCCCGCGGTGACGCCGGATTGCCTGCGCTATGTGATGGATCGGCTGGACATGATTCTGCTGATGTCGGTCAACCCCGGCTTTGGCGGACAGAAATTTATTCCGTCAACTATCGACAAGGTACGCGAAGTTCGTCGTTTGATCGACGACAGCGGCTTTGATATCCGTCTGGAAGTGGACGGCGGTATTTCAGCCAAGAACATTGCCGAGATCGCCGCCGCAGGCGCTGACACCTTTGTCGCCGGGTCGGCCATTTTTAATGCGGACGACTATAAAACTGTGATTGATGACATGCGCCAGCAGCTGGCCTCGATCTGATGCAATTGCGTGATCTGCTTGGGCGTCAGCCTGAGGCCTTGCTGTTTGATCTCGATGGCACACTGATTGACAGTGTGCCGGATCTGGCCAGCGCTGTGGATCAGACCCTTCGCCAGGCGGGCTTGCCTGCAGCGGGTGAGGCGTTGGTGCGCGGCTGGGTCGGTAACGGCGCCCGCAAATTGCTTGAACGCGCCTTGAGCCATACAAAAGGCACTGCCGATGATGCGGAGCTCGACGCTCTATTGCCGGTATTCTTCGAGTGCTATGAAGCCTGTTGTGCAGATCATACGGTGGCTTATCCCGGCGTAGAGGCAGCGCTGAAAGCGTGGCATGTGGCGGGTGTAAAGCTTGCCTGTGTGACCAATAAGCCCGAGCGCTTTGCTGTCAAAATCGTTCATCATTTTGGTTGGAGTGAGATGATGCCGGTGGTGCTGGGTGGCGACAGTCTGCCCACGAAAAAGCCGGCACCTGAGCCACTTTGGGTTGCCTGCGAGCGCCTGGGTGTGGCCGTCGAGAACACGATCATGGTTGGCGATTCGGTGAATGATGTGAGCGCCGCTCGCGCTGCTAATATGCCTGTCATTGCCGTGCCATACGGTTACAACTACGGTAGTGACATTCGTGAGGCCGGGCCGGATATGGTGGTTGAAAGCCTGGATACACTGTGCACCTTATAGCTCGCGGCAGCCCCCATTATTGTTCGGGTCGGCGATAGGCGCAGCGTCGACTCTGTTCGCGCCAGGCCTGCTCAAGGGATTCGGTTTCACCCATCAGCATATCCGGTACGACCCCGGTTTCATCCATCAATCGTCGCTCCAGTTCAACTTCGCTCTCAAGCGCGCCTGCGTGATTGATGTGCTCAATGCTCAAGGCGTGTTCGCGCTGCAGATAGTGGCCAATCAGCAGGCTGCGGTGACACACCGCCGGGTCTTTTTCCGCGCACAGTAAGGCGATTCGAAAGCCCTTGTTCAGCCCGTTCAGCAAGCGCTCAATGCCTTTGAGAAACCGCTCCGAACGCTGCAGCCGGTCAAACTGCACCTGCCCCTTTTCATAGTGTGCATCGCAGGGAGAGCGTGGGCCGAGCTCTTCGCCCAGATACACATAGCGGATGTCTGCTGCGCGCAAATGCTGAATCAGGTTTTCGCGGTGGTAATCGTGAAAAGCCTTGCTGTAGGGCACAGAACGCACGTCAGCAATGACCGTGATCTGGTGGTTTCGCAGTTGTTCGAGGAAGGTCTCGATGGGTTTGGTGGCGTAGCCGATACTGAACAGGGCAGCCATGGGATATCCGCTTTTCGAATTTCGCGGCCAGTGTAGCGAGCGCGCTCTACACCGGCAAATCCGCTGTTTTACAAAGCCGGTGGCTGGGGTAGAATGCGTTTTTGAAATTATCCTTTCATCTGGAGAAAACGGTGATCTGCTCCGCTCAGCCAGCGCTGCAATCTGATACCCGCCGATGGCGATGGTAGGCCCCTGCGTTCGCGTTAGCACGCCCCAAACATCGTTATTCACCGTTTTTGAAGGAAAGCCCTGTGACTCCCGAACAATTTGCCGAACTGGCCCAGCAGCCCTATAACCGTATTCCGGTTTACCGCGATGTGCTGGCCGACCTTGATACCCCCCTTAGCGCCTATCTGAAACTTGCTCGTGGCCCCTACAGCTACCTGTTTGAATCGGTGGAAGGGGGCGAAAAATGGGGGCGTTACTCCATTATTGGCCTGCAGGCCGATACCGTACTTACCGCGTTCGGCAATAAAATTGTCGTTACCGAGGGCGGACGCGAAATAGAATCTCTGCACAGCGACGATCCGCTGGCCTTTGTAGAACAGTTTCAAGCCCGTTATCGGGCGCCGGATCTGGACAGCCTGCCGGCTTTCAATGGCGGGCTGGTTGGTTATTTCGGCTATGACACTGTGCGCTATGTTGAGAAGAAACTGGCGGCCAGCTGTCCGCCAGACAAGCTCGGCAACCCCGATATTCTGCTTATGGTCTCCGACGAAGTGGTGGTGTTCGACAACCTCGCCGGTGTCATTACCCTGATCGTGCACGCCAACCCCGAAGACAACGATGCCTACGCTGCGGCGCAGGCGCGGCTGGATCAGCTCGAAACGCTGATGGCCGGGCCGGCACCGGAGCTGCCGCGACCAGCCACCGTGCCGGGCGAACTACCGGAGTCCGCTTTTGAATCCGAAGTGGGTGAAGCTGGCTACAGTGCGATGGTTGAGCGGGTCAAGCAATACACGCTTGCCGGGGATGTAATGCAGGTGGTGCCGTCGCAGCGACTGTCTACCCCATTTGATGCCGAGCCGATCAATTTGTATCGGGCTTTGCGTCGACTTAATCCTTCGCCCTACATGTTTTATCTGGATCTAGACGACTTTCATATCGTGGGTTCAAGTCCGGAGATCCTGGCGCGGGTCGAGCACGGTGAAATCACGCTGCGCCCCATCGCCGGTACCCGTCGACGCGGACACACCGAGGCAGAAGACCGGGCGATGGAAGAAGAACTGCTGGCTGATCCCAAGGAAATTGCAGAGCACCTGATGCTGATCGATCTGGGGCGCAATGATGTGGGCCGAGTCGCTGAAACTGGCAGTGTCGTAGTGACGGATCAGATGGTGGTGGAGCGCTACTCCCATGTGATGCATATCGTGTCCAATGTGACTGGCCAGTTGAAAGATGGGCTCAGTGCCATGGATGTATTACGCGCCAGTTTGCCGGCAGGTACCTTAAGTGGTGCGCCGAAAGTGAGAGCCATGGAAATTATTGACGAGCTCGAGCCGGTCAAGCGCGGTGTTTATGGTGGCGCTGTGGGCTATATCGGATTCAACGGCAATATGGATACCGCGATTGCGATTCGTACTGCGGTCATCAAAAACAACCGTCTATACGTTCAGGCCGGTGGCGGTATCGTCGCTGATTCGGTGCCACGGCTTGAATGGAAGGAGACCATGAACAAGGCGCGAGCGATGTTCCGTGCAGCGGCGATGGTGCTGGATGGCAGCGTTCGCAGTGAGGGAGATCAGTAAAATGTTGTTGATGATCGATAATTACGACTCCTTTACCTACAACATCGTGCAGTATCTCGGTGAATTGAAAGCTGAGGTAAAAGTGGTGCGCAATGATGAGGTCAGTGTGGACGATATCCGCGCCTTGAAGCCAGAGCGCATTGTGGTATCACCCGGTCCGTGCACGCCGAACGAGGCGGGTATCTCCATGGCTGCTATTCAGGCACTGGCCGGAGAAATTCCCATTCTGGGCATCTGCCTTGGGCATCAGAGTCTCGGGCAGGTATTCGGCGGCAAAGTAGTGCGGGCGCGTCAGGTAATGCACGGAAAAACCTCGCCTATCTACCACTTGGGTAAGGGGGTCTTTGAGGGGCTGAAGAATCCCTTAATTGCTACGCGCTACCATTCTCTGGTTGTCGAGAAAGATAGCCTGCCGGATTGCCTGGAGATCACTGCCTGGACCCAGACAGACAGTGGTGAATTGGATGAAATCATGGGGCTGCGCCACAAAACTCTGGATGTCGAGGGTGTGCAGTTTCACCCCGAATCGATTCTGAGCGAAGAAGGCCACGCGATGCTGGCCAATTTTCTGAAACGCTGAGGACAATAAAATGGATATCAAAACAGCGCTCGGTCGCGCCATTCAGCACTTGAGCCTTAACACCGATGAAATGGCCGATGTGATGCGCGATATCATGACCGGCCAGTGCACTGACGCCCAGATCGGCGCTTTTCTTGTTGCGCTGAGAATGAAGAGTGAAAGCATCGACGAGATTGAAGGTGCCGCCCGAGTCATGCGTGAGCTGGTCACGCCGGTCGACGTGTCGGGGCTCGACCATGTGGTTGATATCGTCGGTACCGGCGGTGACGGGGCCAATCTGTTCAATGTATCTTCTGCCAGTACCTTCGTCGCGGCAGCCGCCGGCGCGGTGGTGGCCAAGCACGGCAATCGTTCAGTGTCATCCAAAAGCGGCAGTGCAGACCTGCTGGAAAGTGCCGGTATCAATCTCGCTTTGAGTGCGGATCAGGTGCAGCGCTGCATACGTGAAGTGGGTGTGGGCTTTATGTTTGCGGTCAATCATCACAGTGCCATGAAGCACGCCATTGGCCCACGCAAGGAAATCGCCCAGCGTACTATTTTTAATATTCTTGGCCCGCTTACGAATCCCGCCGGCGTAACTCGCATAGTGCTCGGTGTGTTTTCCGCTGAGTTGTGCCGTCCTCTGGCCGAAGTCCTCAAACGCCTGGGCGCCGAGCATGTGCTGGTGGTTCATGCTACTGATGGCCTGGATGAGATCAGTCTGGCAGCACCAACCATCGTGGCGGAGCTGAAAGGTGGTGAAATCAGCGAGTACCGGATTACCCCGGAAGATTGCGGGCTCAAAAGCCAGAGCCTGGTGGGGCTGGATGTTGCTGACAGCAGTGCCTCGCTGCAATTGATCAGAGAAGCGTTTACCGTTGCTGAAAGTGGCAGTGAAATTGCGCACAAAGCTGCCGACATGGTGGCGCTTAACGCGGGTGCGGCCCTCTACGTGGCGGGTAAAGCAGGCTCTATCAAGGCGGGCGTTGAACAGGCACGCATTGCGATCACCAGTGGTGCTGCGCTGGAGAAAATGCAGCAGCTTGCGAAATTTTCACAAGGTTTCAAGTAATGGCTACGCCGACGGTTTTAAAGAAGATTCTCGATCGTAAACTGCAAGAGGTGGCCGAGCGCTCGGCGAATACATCGCTGGAATCTCTGCGCGAGCGCGCTCAGGATGCGTCGCCGGTGCGAGGTTTTGTTTCCGCTATTGAGGCTAAGCTCAGTGCAGGGCAGTCGGCAGTAATTGCTGAAGTGAAAAAAGCATCGCCCTCCAAAGGTGTGATTCGCGAGAATTTTCATCCGGCTGAGATTGCTCGTAGCTATGCGCAGGGTGGGGCTGCCTGTCTGTCGGTATTGACCGATGTGGATTTCTTTCAGGGCGCAGATGCCTATTTACAGCAAGCCCGCGCTGCCTGTTCGCTGCCGGTGATTCGCAAAGATTTTATGGTCGACCCCTATCAGGTGGTTGAAGCACGCGCTATTGGGGCTGACTGCATTTTGTTGATCGTTGCGGCGTTGAACGATGCAACAATGCGTGAGTTGTATGACACTGCCCTGTCGCTGGGGTTGGATGTATTGATTGAGGTACACGACGAAGCCGAGTTGATGCGGGCTTTGCCTTTGGGCGCAAAGCTGGTTGGCATCAATAACCGCAATCTGCACAACTTTGAAACATCGCTGGACAATACTTTTCGTCTGCTCGATAAGATTGGCGATGACCGGATTGTGGTTACCGAAAGCGCTATTCATACGCCAGCGGATGTCGCCGCGATGCGTGAACGAGGTGTGAACGCGTTTCTGGTAGGTGAGGCGTTTATGCGCGCTGAAGAGCCGGGGCAGAAGCTGGCAGAGTTGTTTTTCTGAGGGGGTTCGTTTGTTAGCTACGGCGGGGGCTAGGGCTAGGGGGCAGGCACCAGCTGCGCTGGTAAAAGCTGCCCCTTAATCGAAGTCGGTTTATCGGGTGCCAAACACCACCATTGTTTTGCCTTTCACCGAAACCAGGCCCTGTTCTTCTAAAGTCTTCAGAACGCGACCAACCATCTCTCGCGAACAACCCACGATACGGCCAATTTCCTGGCGCGTGATTTTGATCTGCATGCCATCGGGGTGAGTCATGGCGTCTGGTTGGTTGCACAAATCCAGCAGGGTGCGTGCGACGCGGCCGGTGACATCCAGAAAGGCGAGATCGCCAACCTTGCGAGTGGTCTGGCGCAGGCGCTTGGCCATTTGGGTGCCAAGCGCGAACAAGACTTCCGGGTATTGTTCGCGCAATTCCTGAAATTTGCTGTAGCTGATTTCCGCCACTTCACATTCGGTTTTGGTCTTTACCCATGCGCTGCGGGTTTCCTCGTTGTCGAAGACGCCCATTTCCCCGAAAAAGTCACCTTTGTTCAGGTAGGCGACAATCATTTCCCGGCCTTCATCGTCTTCGATCAAAACCGTCACAGAGCCTTCAATGATGAAGTACAGTGCATCGCTGTCGTCGCCCGCGTAAATGATGGTGCTTTTGGCGGGGTAGCGGCGGCGCCGGCAATGGCTTAAAAAACCATCCAGGTTTGGAATCGCTGGCTTGGGGGCACTGATCACAGTAGATCCTCGTTTGTGAAATCTTATAGAGCTAATGCGGCGTATTATGCCGTGTGAAACCGGTAATGGCGACCCCTGCGACCGTCGGGGTGCATGTGGTAGGATGCGGTTCTCAAAAAACTGGTAGTAGGTAGATGCGATGGAAGCCACGGTCAAGTGGGTAGATGGAGTCAGTTTTGAAGCAACATCAGGCACCGGCCACAAGGTTGTTATGGATGGCCCGCCGGATCTGGGTGGTCGCGACCTGGGGCCGCGCCCGATGGAAATGTTGATTATGGGTATGGGTGGATGCGCCTCGTTTGACGTGGTTACCATCTTGCAAAAATCTCGTCAGGCGGTCACCGGCTGTGAGGCGAGTATTCAGGCCGAGCGCGCTGACGCGGTTCCAGCCGTATTCACCAAAATTCATATGACTTTCAAGGTGAGCGGTACCGATCTGAAAGAGTCTATCGTGAAGCGCGCGGTGGCAATGTCAGCTGAGAAGTATTGTTCGGCCTCCATTATGATGGAAAAGGCGGGTGTTGAAGTGACCCACAGTTACGAGATCGTAGCCTGATGAAGCCCTCGCGTCCTCGGCCTACCGCAGGGCTGCGTCATGTAGCGTTGTTTGTTGCGCGCTATGAAGAAACGCTGCATTTCTATCAGGAGCTGATGGGAATGGCGCTGGAGTGGCAGCCGGACGAAGACAATAGCTACCTGTGTTCGGGTAACGACAATCTCGCTCTGCATCGCTACAAAGGCAGTGAACGTGACCCTGCCACCCAGCGT
Source organism: Litorivivens sp. (assembly GCF_057445395.1). Classification (NCBI taxonomy): domain Bacteria; kingdom Pseudomonadati; phylum Pseudomonadota; class Gammaproteobacteria; genus Litorivivens; species Litorivivens sp. The sequence continues at coordinate 7,891 of NZ_JBVBUV010000016.1, read as the reverse complement.
CTGGATCATATCGGCTTTATCATTGATGAGATGGAAGAGGTAGATGCCTGGTTTGCATTCCTGAAAGCGCAGGGCGTAAAGACATTGTCAGAACCGCGCACTCATCGCGATGGCGCGCGCAGTTTCTACTGTCTGGACCCTGACGGCAATACCGTACAGATCATCTATCATCCGCCTATTAGCGGACAGGTGTTCAAGCGAGAGTGAAGAGGGAGGTGTTTCGCCTGCATGGCAGGCGAAACGCGGTTCAGGCGTTGTTGATGGCGTCTACCACGTATTGCGGTAGACCAAAACATCCGGCATGAACTCCAGGATTGTAGTAACGCGTTCTAATGCCGCTTTCGGTGTAGCGTGCGGCTAGCGTTTCCACAGTTTGGTGGCGCGCGTTGGTATTGTCGCTCGCCCAGGCAAAGGTCATAACACCGCCCACGTAGGTTGGTACCGCCGCGGTGTAAAAGTGTGTGTCTTCAAAATAGGGAGACAGACGCTTCTTCGTGGTGGTGACCTCGTCCTGTTGCATGAAGCTGACGCCGTTCTGCGCGGCAAAAATGCCACCGGGTTTCAGGCAGCGCTTGATGCCTTCATAAAACGGGCTGGTAAACAGAACCTCCCCGGGGCCAATGGGATCGGTGCTGTCGGACAGAATTACATCAAACTGCCGGTCGCAGTTTTTCACATAATTGATGCCGTCATCGATCACAATGTTGGCGCGCGGATTGTCGTAAGCGCCTGCCGAATGATTCGGCAGGTACTCAACGCACATATCAATAACCGCCTGATCAATTTCAACTTGGGTGCAGTGAGCTACGCTGTCGTGCTTTAGCACTTCACGCAGCAGGCCACCGTCACCGCCGCCGATGATCAGCACATCCTTTGCCTCGCCGTGGGCGAAAAGTGGGACGTGGGCCAGCATCTCGTGGTAGATAAACTCGTCGTGCTCGGTCGTCTGGATGATGCCATCCAGCGCCATAACGCGACCAAAGCTCACCGACTCAAATATGATGAGATGCTGGTGTTCGGTCTTGTTTTCAAAGAGGACGTTCTTGATGCCAAAGGTCTGTGCCCAGCCATCGTGCAGTTTCTCCTGAAACTGCCGCTGCTGTTCAGCCATTCTCCATCCTCCCGCGCAGGTTCTCGCTGACTTCCACGCGCTTCGGACGGAAGGCGCGCTGCAGTACAGGGATCGCCAGTTCGGGACGGGCATCACCACACATAAAAACGTCAAACGCAGCGTAGTCGCGTTCCGGCCAGGTGTGCACACTGATGTGTGACTCGGCCAGTACCGCTACACCGGAAACGCCACCGTTGGGCGTAAAATGGTGCATATGAATATGCAGCAAAGTCGCTCCGCAAACCTTGACGGCTTCCAGGAAGGCTTTTTCCATTCGGGGGATGTCATCGAGATGGGAAGCTCCCCACAGGTCGATGATTAAGTGTGTGCCGGCGTATGCTATACCGTCACGGACGATGAAGTGATCTTGATTTTCATCGGAGGAGGTATAAACGTCAACAGCTGATGAGCCGGCTTCCAGGGTCGGCATAAGTTCCAATTTCTTCATTTAGCATAAGTCCCCCAGTGAGGTGGAAAGAAGGCGCCATTTATACCGGTTTTCACAGAAATAGCAATTATCAGATTAACTTTTTTTGTGACCCTGGGAATTACCGCGCGTGATGGTCATTCGGGTATGATTTTGGTGGTTTTTTTGTTAGGAGTCCTGTCATGTCAAATCGTAGTTATGGTCTTAGCGAGGCGGAGCACGACTATCTGCTGAAAACCACGGTTCGCGAGCATCCTTCCTTGGCCCAATTACGGGATCACACCATGAAAATGCCGATGGCGCGGATGCAAATTGCGCCGGAGCAGGCCCAGTTCATGCAGCTTCTTATTAATATGTTGGGCGCTACCCACTGTATAGAAGTAGGCGTATTTACCGGTTATAGCACGTTAGCGGTCGCACTGGCCCTGCCCGCAGATGGTCGTATCATTGCCTGTGATATCAGCGAGGAGTATACGGCGGTGGCCCGAACCTACTGGGAAAAGGCCGGTGTCGACTATAAGGTTGATCTGCGGTTGGCACCGGCGCAGGATACGCTAGATGCACTGATAGCGGCTGGCGAGCGTGAGTTTTACGACTTTGCCTTTATTGACGCCGACAAGGAAAACTATGTTCGTTATTACGAGCAGTGTCTGACCCTGGTGCGCCCCGGCGGTCTGATCGCAATTGATAATGCGCTCTGGGACGGCCGTGTAGCAAAAGACTCGGCCGACGAAGAAACCCGCGCGATTCAAGCGGTGAATTCACGGGTTGGCAAAGATCATCGTGTTGAGTGCAGTCTGGTCCCGGTGGGCGATGGCCTGCTGCTGGCGCGCAAGTTGTAGTAAAGGAGAGTAATTGATGGGACTGTTTGGGAAAACCCCTGTAATGCCCAGTGCCGAGCAGGCACTTCCGGGCCGCAGCGACGTTATGCCTGTCGCTGCCCGGCACTATGTTCTTGACGCCTCGCTGGCCGGGCCGTTTCCACAGCACATGGAAATGGCTATGTTTGGTCTGGGCTGTTTCTGGGGCGCCGAACGCAAATTCTGGCAGTTGTCGGGCGTGCACTCGACCGCTGTGGGCTATGCTGCGGGCTTCACTCCCAATCCTAGCTACCAAGAGGTGTGTAGCGGCATGACCGGCCACAATGAGGTGGTGCGAGTGGTATTTGATCCAGAACAGATTAGCTATCGGGAATTGCTGCAGACTTTCTGGGAAAGCCACAACCCGACCCAGGGCATGCGTCAGGGGAATGATGTGGGCACCCAGTATCGATCTGGTATCTATACCTATTCAGAAGAACAGCAGGCGCTGGCAGAAGAGACCCTTGCCAATTACCAGCGCGCACTTAAGGCGAAGGGGTTGCCCGCGATCACCACGGAAGTTATCACAGCCCCCGAGTTCTATTTTGCCGAGGACTACCATCAGCAATATCTGGCAAAGAACCCGGGGGGCTACTGCGGGCTGGGAGGAACGGGGGTGTGTTATCCCAATTGATGTCCGCTTCAGCTGCCGTTTCAATAGTAGTGTTGCAGGTGCTGTCAGTTTGCTCGCACACCGCGAATGTCGCAATGCGCACAAACGCGTTGTCCGGATTAACCGCAGGTGCATTGCAAAGGTAGGTTGATGCGGTAATCTCGCTATTATCGAGTACCGCGTTACGGTTGATGTCCTGGCCACTGTCGATTCTCGTACCACCATCAAAACACTCGTCGCTGCCAGCTAGCAAGGTTGTCTGTGTTACCAATGCAACTGATCCGGGCGAACCGTCGGCTCCCGCAGAGCCGGCCATGCCGGACGGTCCCTGAGCGCCCGTTGCGCCATTGTCTCCGTCGTCGCCATTACAGGCCGTTAAAACCAGTGGCAATAGTAAACACCCGGCAAGTTGGGTGGCTTTATAGCAGTTCATCGCGTTCCCCTGTTCTGTTTTGATCTACCATTGAGATTGAAAGCTGACGCATGAAGTTTCTGTTACCCAGATGGCACAGTGATTAAAGGGAGATGGCAATTCGATGACGGGTTTATTGCTGGAAAGGTTTGGAACTGTGGCATTGGTGACGGGGGCCTCCTCGGGAATTGGTCGCGCTTTTGCCCGCGCATTGGCTGCGGCAGGAATGGACCTGATCCTGGTGGCAAGGCGGCAGCAGGCGCTGCAAAGTCTGGCGGATGAATTGCGGCAGACACATGGGGTCACGGTTGAGGTGGTCGTGCTGGACCTGTCAGATGTCGGGGCGGTTGAGGATTACGCAAAATCCCTCAGTGGCCGCGGGGTGTCGCTGCTTATCAATAACGCCGGATTTGGTTTCAAAGGGCAATTTGAAGAGGCGGGCACTCAGACCAATGTGGAAATGGTAAATACCAACTGCATTGCTTCGATAATTCTTACTCAATATTGCCTGCCGGATATGAAGGCGGCAGGTAAGGGTGGCATTATCTTCACTGGGTCAGTCGAGGGGGAGTCTCCGTTTCCCTGGTCTGCGACCTATGCTGCCAGCAAGGCGTTTGTGCATTCGCTGGGCTTTGCATTGCACAATGAATGCCGCGCCAGCGGTGTCGAAGTGCTGGTACTCGCGCCGGGGCCGACCGATACTGAAGCTCCGCGCAAACAGGGGTTCCGCAATGAAGAGCTCTCTGGCTTGATGACGCCTGAGCGTGTGGTGGAGGAGGCGCTTGCGCGGTTGGGCAGGAGCTGCCTGTGGACGCCAGGCTGGCAAAATCGATTGATGACGCGTTTGCTTCGCAGCCTGCCGCGGGTCTGGTCTGCAGCGTTGGCGGGGGTTGGCCTGAAAGCCGCCCTGGCAAAAAACCGCGCTGTTTAGTGACGGGTTTACTATCGGCTTCTCACTGCGATCTCAGATTGCTTTGCAATTTGCGAATCAAAGTGTCAGTACAGGACAAAAACAAAGTAGGTAGCTTAAAGCTATAAGTAATATACTGAATTTGATGGATTTTTAGCTGGTTGGAAAACTGGCCCGTATTCTGCATTCAGGTTGGCATTGCGTTACATCATGAATGAACAGACAAAAAGGGATACGGAGATGAAATCATTGCTTTTAATACCGTTACTGTTACTGACAGGCTGCAGTCAGCTATCGACGGTGCATTATGTAAATCAGGTTGCTGCCGATTATGGCGCGCCAGCGACAGGCTATCGCGACACAGATGGCGATGGTGTTATGGATTTTGGTGATGTCTGTCCCAGAACTGCGATTGGGGCGACCGTGACGGAATATGGATGCGAGCTGCGTCTCGTGGATTTGACCGAGGACAAGCAGTGTCCGTTACAACAAGATCGTCTCGCTCAGCATACAAATAATGAGCTGTCTTCTCGCAGCCTGCGATGAAAAACAGCCGACCGGAGGGTAGTTTAATGAAAAGGATTGCGTTCACTGTAGCGCTTGCGGTGGCACTGCTCGGAGTTGCACCAGCGCTGGCGGACAGTGCAAAGGGCCTGCAGTTTGTCGAAACGGCGGATGGAACCAAATCTCACCGCACGCGCGAGCTGGTGCAATGGACGCACACGCGTCTGGTGTTCAACAAGGCCTTAAAGCGCGTGGCGGTTGGTCAGGAAGCTACCTTGCAGGTTGAGGTGTTGGGTACGAACGAAGTGCTCGCTCTGGGGAAGAATGTCGGGCGAACCAGCATCATGGTGTGGTACGAAGATGGTACCACCGAGAATTTCCTATTCAGTGTGATTGAAGACCTGAGTGTTCTCAGAAAAGCTTTAAATGATATTCACCCTAATATTCGAATTCAGTTGGCGCCAGACCGTGCAGCACTCGTGCTTCGCGGGCGTGTGCCAACCATCAATTTCCGCATTGCAGCTGAAACGGCCGCCCGCAACTATCTTGATGTAGCGCGAGGCGCTGGCAGCAGCGATATGGATGTGGTGATGCAAGCACCTGACCTGTCGTCAATGGTTAACGATGCAACCTTTCGGGTTAAATCTGCGATGGATAGCGCGGCTGCACCGGCTCGCCGGAGTGCGAACCGAGCAACGATCATCAACCTTATTCAAGTAGAGCAGCTGCCTGAAAACGTTGTACAGAAGTTGAGCAAAGTCTTGCAGACCATGGGTGGGGAAGATGTGACCGTAAGCCGCATCCAAAGCGGTGACATGCAAAATGATCTTGCGGACACTCTTCTATTATCCGGCGCGGTCGAAACTCAGGTCGACCTGGTGCGTATTCTCAATGTTGCCTCGAAAATGTTTGCCGGTGAGTCAGCCCAGCTTGGTGACGGTGGCAATATCGAAGTAATCGCCAATGAAGCCGGTGGTCTGCTTAATGGCGGGCGCCAAAGTGGCCGAAGCTCCGGACTCGGTGGCTTTGGCCAACTAGGCGGGGGAGATTCCGGGCTAGGCAACAATATAGCCGCGAATGTTGGTCGCTCAAAAATGTTGTCTGTAGCCGGCGGACGAATCCTCTCTACGATAGAGGTACGCGACCTGCCTCAGGTCCGGGTGTCTGTGCAGATGCATGAGGTGAGTCGTCGCCGCCTGAAAAGCTGGCGCCCAGATATGACGCTGGTAACAAATGGGTACGACAATTCAGGCACCTTTGGGCTGGCGGGCAGATCACAGCGCGGTGCCAACGCGTCGCAGGTTGAAAACGCGTTGCAGATTCTCGGCGGCAGCCTGCTGAATAATCTTCAGGTCGGGGGCAGCGACGTTGCTCTCGATGCCTTGTTCGCCTTGCTGGAAGAGGAAGGCATCTCACGCACGGTCAGTCGACCAACGCTGACAGTATTGGCCGGAGAGTCTGCCGTATTTCGTGCAGGCGGTGAGGTTCCCGTACCAAAGGCTTTCGCACCTACCGGGCTGTCAGCTGATGATTCGGTGGGCAATAACGCAGGTGGGGTGTTCAGCGGAACCGAATTCAAGTCGTTTGGTGTTGAGCTGGAAGTTAGGCCAATGGTGGGCGAAAACGACTCGATCACCTTGGATATGCGGCCCACAATTTCGCTGCCAGATACACAGTTGACGCAGGATATTGCCGGTAGCACGGGCTCAGACCTTAACACGGCAGCCTTTAATGTGCGCACTATCAAGACGTCGGCGCGGTTGGAAGATGGTCAGGCACTGGTGATAGGTGGTCTGGTCAGTCGAGATTTGTCGGACAGTAAAAGTCACACACCGGGTTTGAGCAGTGTGCCACTGGTTGGCAATCTCGCCAAATCGTCGAGCGACGGCGACAGCGACACGGAGCTGGTTATTATCGTTACACCAACCATTATCCGCGCGCCGCGACATGAAATTTCGTTATGGCAGTTTCCCGATAGCATGCAGCTGTTGGACTGGTCTATTTCACTGCCGGAGAAAGAGCAGCGCTAACAGCGGCTCAAGGGAGATTAAGCAATGAAGTATTTAAACAGTATGAAGGTGTTGGCGCTCGTAGCAGCAAGCGTTTTGTTTACAGGCTGTGTTTCGATGAGCGATCACCGTAGCCGAGTGGCCGATCCAAACGAACGACTGGATCAGGTAATGGCGTTATATCTTGAGAAAGATCGCAACGGTGATTCCTGTCATGAAATCAAACGTGCCTACAGCGCAATTCATGACTGTGAGCGCATTCAGCGGGAAGTGGAGCGCCTGGTGGTAGAGTTCCCAAATAATGAACGGATTCTGATGGCAAATGCCGTACTGCAGTTGGAGGCGGGGAAGCGCGATAAAGCGCAATTATCCCTCGATCAGCTGTTATCTATGCCGGGGGCACATCCGGAAGCCGCGATTTTGCGCAGTCAGCTGGCAGTGCAGGAAGGCAATACTGCGCGAGCGCGTAAATTGCTACAGCAGCAGATTGTGTTGCGCCCAGATTACGCTGAATTACGAGAAACACTGGCAGCCGTTTATTACCTGGAAGGCAAATACGCTCAGGCGCGCAATGCCTTGAGTGCCGCAGGAAGACTCGGTGCTTCTGGCTGGAGAATCGCCTATCACGAGGGATTAATCCGGGAAGCCACACAAGATTGGGAGGGCGCCTGCCAGATGTACATCAGCGCGACTGATCAGAAACCGGATTTTGTCCAAGCAATGTCACGCTTGGTGGGGCTCACTGAACATCAGGAGTGCAGACGGGTTGCTGATCGTCGCTAGCGCTTAACACAACGAATCTCCGTTTAGCCGCGTGGCGAGAGCCCGCGGCTTTTTTTATGTCTGCGCTTTAACAATTTGCAAAATGCAAATTGATTTTGGAGTGGTATTTGCCAAATGCGAATTCTGGCCTTGTCGTGCCAGTACGCCAGGGGCCCTCAGTCGGCTGTAGGCACGCTGTGATCATCCGTAACCAAATGATTTATAACAACTTATAAAAATAATTCTAAAAGTTGGCAAGGTTGGTACGCGCTCTGCAATAACC
>NZ_JBVBUV010000015.1:0-64846 GCF_057445395.1 Litorivivens sp. | reverse complement strand
GCCGTAAAATACGGCGTGCCGGGTGTGCTGTTGTTGGGGCTGATCGCCCTGTTATTACGCCGCGTTGGACAGAACAAAACCAAGGCAGCATTCGACGCCAGCAGAGACGATGAGGCAGCGGAAGCGGCTGGATTTTCCGAGTCTGGCTTTGACGCCTTTGGTGATGATGACAGTCTGGCCGAAGACGACGATGACGATGCCGGCCACACAACGTTAATTATCGAGCCCAACCGCGCAGCAGAGCCGAAAGGTGATAGTGGCAACGATACCTTCGACGATTTCGATGATCTCATCAGCGACGAGGAGATCAAGGGTAGCGCCGGCGATGACGTCAATGATGATCTGTCCGAAACGATTTCGCTTGATCCGTCTTCTGTCGAACCGGAAACCGATGATGCATTGGCTGAGGCTGAAATCTACGTAGCGTACGGACGCTACGAGCAGGCCGCGCAAATGTTGAAAAATGCGATTGGCAAGGAGCCGGGTCGAACCGACCTGCGAACCAAGCTGTTGAGTGTTTATCTGGAAACCCGCGACAAAGAAAGTTTTGTCAGCGAATTCCACGCGTTGGAAGCGCTGGGCGACCAGGACGCAGTGGCCGAAGTCAAAGAAAACATGTCGGCTGTTGAAGGGGTAAGTGACTGGCTGCGAGAGAATGACACGGCATCCGATGCACTCGCCGTGGATTCATTGTCAGGGGGCGTCTCTACTGGCGCTTCGGGTGAAAGCGCAGACTCAGACGACTTCGATTTTGACCTCGAAGATGATTTTGGTGACACCCTGATTCGTAAACCGGCGCAGCCGGCGGCGGGCGAGCAGGGCGCTGCAACTGATGACAGTGAGCTGGATCTTGAGCTTGACGATTTCAATCTCGATGATGAGTTGGAAGCCTCTCTTGAATCTGCAGTGCCGCAGCCCGACACCAACGAGCCCGCCGACGTGTCACTTGCGCAGCCGCGGACCGAAGATGCTGAGCTCGATGACGATGAGCTGGCATTCGACCTGGATCTCGACGACGATTTCTCTCTGGACTCTCTCAACGAGACTGAGGACACCGGTTCAGCGGGTAATGTCGATGCCGACAAAAAGGATAATGAATTTTCTCTGGAAGAGCTAAGTGCAGACCTGGAGGACGACTCAGAAGATACGCTGATCCTGTCGCCACAGGGTGAGCCCCCGGTAGCTGAGGAGCCTGCGCCAGCAAGCGGCCTGACTGAAGTCAGTGCGGAGCCTTCGGCCGCAGAAGACGATGATTTCAGTTTTGATCTGGACGACGAGCTCTCACTCGATACGGATTCGGCCAAACCAACAGAGACATTGGCGGGTGCCGACCAGCAGGCCAATGAAGACGAATTCAGCTTTGATCTGGACGATGATCTGACGCTGGAAAGTACAGATGAACTGTCTAAAACGACGGCAACAGACACGCCGTCGTTGGCAGAGCCGGAAACAGCGTCCGAGCCCGGTGCTGAAACGCCCGTGGCGGATCCAAGTGATTCCCTTGACGACAGTTTCGTTGATATCAAGCTGGATGAAGACGATGCGCTGGATGATCTCGACAGTCTAGAAGACGATATGAGCGACGATCTCGGCCTTCTCGGCAATAGCGATGAGGTGGCGACCAAGCTTGATCTCGCTAGAGCCTATATCGATATGGGTGATGCCGAGGGTGCGCGCGAGATGCTCGAAGAGGTACTCAGCGAAGGTAATGAAGAGCAGAAACAGGATGCGACTGAACTTCTGTCCAGGCTCTGATCTCCCAAAGGCGCCGCTAGCGGCGCCTTTTCAATTCTCTCCACTGTTCTTTTTAGTATTCCATGACAATTGACAAGCGTCTTTCCCGCTCTAGGGTTTTTCCGCCGGGAAGCCGGCTTGCCCTTGCTCTGGAATATGACGGTACGCAGTACAGCGGGTGGCAGCGGCAGGCGTCACCAAACGCGCCGACTGTTCAGGGCTGTCTCGAGCAAGCGCTAAGTAAGGTGGCTGATGCACCTGTTGTTGTGCAATGCGCGGGTCGCACTGACAGCGGGGTCCATGCCTCTCATCAGGTCGTCCATTTTGACGCGCCATCGGCACGGCCCGAAGCAGCTTGGGTAATGGGGGTGAATTCAAACCTGCCTGGGGATATTGCGGTTAAGTGGGTAAGCCCTGTGCCCGTCGAGTTCAACGCACGGTTCAGTGCGATTGCGCGCCGTTATCGCTATATTTTCTATACTCAGGCAACGCGTCCGGCTCTGTTGCGTCGCAATGTGACCTGGATCAGAACGCCGCTAGACGCTAAAGCCATGCACCTTGCGGCCCAGAATCTACTGGGCGAGCGAGATTTTAGCGCGTTTCGAGCGGCCGGGTGTCAGTCTCGTAGTCCTATGCGTTTTGTTAGCCACGCGCGGGTGACCCAAACCGGCGATTTCACCGTACTGGATATCAAGGCGAATGCGTTCTTACACCACATGGTCAGAAATATTGCCGGTACCTTGGCGGTGGTTGGCCGTGGTGAGTCAGAACCCGAGTGGGTGGCGAGCCTAATGGAAAGCCGGGACCGCACATTGGCCGCAGCCACTGCGCCGCCCAATGGCTTGTACCTGATAGACGTCGACTACCCACCGGAGTTCGCGCTGCCTGCAACGGTGCCGGGGCCCGGGTTTATCGCGCCACTACTGGATTGATTGGTGGAGGCAAAGCTACCGCCAGTCTGCTAGAATCGGCGCCCTCCCAGTCAACAATTTCAGGAATCTGTGTGCCTCGAACTCGCGTTAAAATTTGCGGTATTACCCGAGTAAGCGATGCCAGAATTGCCTACGCGTTGGGAGCCGATGCCATTGGACTGGTGTTCTACAAGCCAAGCCCGCGCAATATTAGTGTTGATCAGGCAGTCGAAATTGCACGAGCCGTCGGTCCGTTTATATCGCGGGTGGGGTTGTTCGTAAATCCGTCGGCAGAGGACGTCGAGCAGGTTATACGGCAGGTCGGCCTCGATAGACTGCAGTTTCACGGCGACGAAAGCGAAGCGTTCTGTCGGCAGTTTGGTCTGCCTTATATCAAGGCGCTGCGCGCCAAGCCCGGCGTCGACTTTCAGGCAACGGTGGACCAGTACCCGTCGGCGATGGGTGTTTTACTCGACAGTTACAAGCCTGGGGTCGCTGGCGGCACTGGTGAGGTGTTTGATTGGCAAAGCATCCCAACAGCACTGCGCAGCAGTATTATTCTGGCCGGTGGTTTAAACGCTGGCAATGTGAGTGAAGCGATTCGGGCCATCAGGCCGGCAGCAGTCGATGTCAGCGGTGGGGTAGAAGAAAGCCCCGGCATAAAGTCAGCAGACAAAATTGAAGCATTTATAGAGGCAGTAAATCGTGAGTAAGGCGATAGATTACGCAAAGTTTCCGGATACGCGCGGCCATTTCGGCCCTTATGGCGGGAGGTTTGTATCTGAAACACTGATGTGCGCCCTGGATGAGCTTGAAAAAGCTTATGAGAGTTTGCGCAACGACCCAAGCTTTCAGGCGGAGTTTGACCGGGATCTTGCACAGTATGTCGGCAGACCGTCTCCGCTTTACCATGCCGAGCGCTGGTCGCGGGAAACCGGCGGTGCGCAGATTTATCTCAAACGGGAAGATCTGAACCATACCGGCGCGCACAAGGTTAACAACACCATTGGCCAGGCCTTGCTCGCCAAGCATATGGGCAAAACGCGAATTATTGCGGAAACTGGCGCCGGCCAACACGGTGTCGCGTCGGCCACAGTAGCCGCGCGCTTGGGCATGAGCTGTCATGTGTTTATGGGCGAAGAAGACGTTCATCGTCAGGCGCTGAATGTTTACCGCATGAAACTGCTGGGTGCCGAAGTTATTCCGGTTAAATCCGGTTCGCGCACGCTGAAAGATGCCATGAATGAGGCGATGCGGGATTGGGTAACCAACGTAGATGACACCTTCTATATTATTGGTACCGTGGCGGGCCCGCACCCGTATCCACAGCTCGTACGTGATTTTCAATCGATTATTGGCCGCGAAGCACGGCGTCAGTGCCAGGAGCAGACGGGCAAGTTGCCCGATGCGCTGGTGGCTTGCGTAGGCGGTGGCTCCAATGCGATTGGCTTGTTCCATCCCTTCCTCAATGACGAGGATGTTGCTATGTACGGCGTTGAAGCTGGCGGTCACGGAGTTGAAACCGGCAAGCATGCAGCCCCGCTGAGCGCGGGCACGCCGGGCGTATTGCACGGCAATCGTACCTATCTAATGCAGGATGATAATGGCCAGATTATTCACACTCACTCGGTATCTGCCGGCTTGGATTATCCGGGCGTTGGGCCTGAACATTCCTGGCTCAAGGATATTGGCCGTGCGCACTACGTCAGCATCAACGACGATGAAGCGCTGGCGGCATTTCGTGAGCTGACACTGGTTGAAGGTATTATGCCGGCGCTGGAATCCAGTCATGCACTGGCCTATGGCAAGAAACTGGCTAAGTCCCTGTCGCAAGACCAAATCGTGTTGATCAACCTGTCCGGGCGTGGGGACAAAGATATACATACCGTCGCTGAAATCGACGGCATTGAGTTAACCTGAAGCCCGTTAATCTAAAGGAAGTAGCTTTGAGTCGTTTAACTGCCAAATTTGATTCGCTGCGTGCCAGTGGCCGCAAAGCGTTGGTGCCTTATATTGTCGCTGGCGACCCGGATATGGAGCGCACGTTGCCGCTGATGCACAAGCTGGTTGCTCAAGGGGCGGATATTCTTGAGATCGGAGTGCCTTTTTCCGACCCAATGGCGGAAGGCCCCGTTATTCAGTTGGCGCATGAGCGTGCGCTGGTGCATGCGGTGAGTCTGTCGCGAATACTGGAGCTGGTTGCGGAATTTCGCGCGCAGGATCAGGAAACCCCGATTGTGTTGATGGGGTACGCCAATCCAGTAGAGCGGATGGGCTATGACCAGTTTTCCGAGCGTGCCGGCAAAGCAGGGGTCGATGGTGTATTGATTGTCGATATGCCGCCGGAAGAAGCGGATGATCTCAATCAGGCACTGGCCAAACATGAGTTGGACAATATCTTTCTGTTGGCGCCAACGACTACAGATGAGCGAATTGCGAAGGTCGCTGGGCTTGCCGGCGGCTATCTCTACTGCGTATCACTAAAAGGCGTGACTGGTGCCGGCAATATTGATATTGCACAGGTTAAGCAGCTGATGGGCCGCATACAGGCTCATACCAATCTCCCCGTTACTGTGGGTTTTGGTATCAAAAATGCGGAAACGGCAACGCAGGTGGCAGCCTGCTGTGATGGGGTGGTAGTCGGCAGTGCGTTGGTTAGTGCCGTTGCTGAAGCAGCTGTGAACGGGGGTGACGTGTTGGAGGCGACAACATTAATTCGCGATATCCGTCATGCACTTGACGCTTTAAGTGGTTAGAATACAACGCGATTTGATACGTAACAGGAAGCGTCATGAGTTGGGTTGATAAAATTGTTCCGTCAATTGTGCGGCGGGAAAATCCGATAGATCGCCGCGACGAAAACGGGCGGGGCAGTGCCATACCCGAGGGCTTGTGGAAAAAATGCGTCAAATGTGACGCGGTACTCTATCGCCCTGAGCTGGAAGCAAACCTAGATGTCTGTCCCAAATGCGACCACCACCACCGCATCGGCGCGCGACGGCGGCTGGACATTTTTCTGGACGACGACGGGCGAGAAGAAATTCTGGCCCATATAGAACCGGTTGACCGGCTTAAGTTCAAGGATAAACGCAAGTACAAGGATCGGCTCACTGCGGCCCAGAAATCCACTGGTGAGAAAGACGCGCTGGTTGCCTACAAAGGGTCCCTGAAACAGTTGCCGCTGGTTGCCGTGGCATTCGAGTTCAATTTTCACGGTGGCTCGATGGGCTATGCCGTCGGTGAGAAGTTTACCCAAGCTGCCAATGTGGCACTGGAAGAGCGTGTGCCGTTGGTGTGTTTCTCAGCCTCGGGCGGCGCACGCATGCAGGAGGCACTGATCTCGCTGATGCAGATGGCGAAGACCAGCGCAGTGCTCGAGCGTATGAAACAAGAAGGTATACCTTATATTTCCTTCATGACCGACCCCATCTATGGGGGGGTGTCGGCGAGCCTGGCGCTGCTGGGCGACATCAATATTGCCGAGCCTGGCGCGCGAGCGGGCTTTGCGGGTCCAAATATCATCGAGCAGACCATCCGTCAGAAACTGCCGCCCGGATTTCAGCGCAGTGAGTTTTTGCTCGAGCATGGCGCGATAGATATGATTGTTCATCGGCAGGATATACGCGAAACACTCGGTCGCCTTCTCGGTAACATGACCTTTTATTCTCAGGAATGACCACCCTTTCTCACTGGCTGCAACGGCTGGAGACGCTCCACCCGGCGCCGATGGCGCTGGGATTGGAGCGGGTATCTCAGGTCTACGAGCGCCTGAATCTCGATTTTTCTACGACGCAGGTGATTACCGTTGCCGGTACCAATGGCAAGGGGTCGGTCGTCGAGCTATTGCAAAACCTCTTGCTGGATGCCGGCCAACGCGTTGGCGCGTACACCTCGCCCCACCTGCTGCGCTATAACGAGCGGGTGAGAATCAACGGTGAAGAACTCACGGATGAGGCGCTGATTGCTGCCTTTGAAGCTGTTGATAAATGCCGGCAGGATGTTGCGTTGACCTATTTTGAGTTTGGAACGCTGGCAGCATTGCAAAGTTTCGCCGGTGCACGGCTCGATTATCTGGTGTTGGAAGTGGGGTTGGGAGGGCGACTGGATGCGGTCAATATCATCGATCCCGATCTGTGCGTGATAACGTCCATTGATTTGGATCACCAGGCTTGGCTTGGAAATGATCGCGAGACTATAGGCGCCGAAAAAGCCGGTATTTTTAGGGCCGGGGTGCCGGTCATTTGCGGTGATCCGGAGCCGCCCGCCAGCGTACTTCGACAGGCTGATGCGTTGAACTGCCCGATCTATTGCCTGGGGCGGGAATTTCAGATAACGGCACTGGAAGGGCTCCACTTTGAGGGGGTAAACGCCCAGGGGAATCGCACACAAGTCGATTACAGCGCGCCTTACACCCTGCTACCTGCCAATATAGCCACAGCTGTTCAGGCGGCGCTTCTACTGGAAGGTGTCGTGGTTCGGGAGTGGCAGGCGCTGGCCTCATCAGTGCCTGGTCGCCAGCAGCGCATTGACTTCGATGGCATTGATATCGTTTTTGATGTCTCACACAACCCGGCGGCTGCCCGCGCGCTGGCTACGCGTTTGCAGACCCTGGAACCTGTGGAGCGCTGTTGCGCATTGTTTGGGGTAATGAGTGATAAGGCCATCGGCGATATCATTGCGCCGATGAAGCCGGTCATAGACGCCTGGTTCCTCGGTGATCTGGTCGGTAATGCGCGTGCCAAACCTGCGCGAGACTTAGCGCCATTGCTACACGCTCAGGGTATCTCTATGATCAGTGTCAGTAAAAATATGCGTCAGGCATTTGCGCGCGCTGTGTCACTGCTTGAACCTGGGCACCGGTTGGTTGTATTTGGCTCGGTGTTTACGGTGGCCGCTGTGATGGAAATCATTGAACGTCGCAAATCCAGGCGTTCACTGGAAGAGGATATCTAAATGAAACAACGCCTCGTAGGGGCTCTGATTTTGCTGAGTGGCGGCGTGGTTTTGTGGTCAATCCTGTTTACCGGTCCCGCAGCCTATAAGGTCAATGAGGCGACGCAAATTCCTTCTGCGCCGGTGGTGACTCAGCCGCCGCCAATCGAGCCGCAGCGGCCACGCCAGGTGCCTGAAGTGGCCGACCCTGAGCCCTTGCCAGAGCCACCCGTGCCTGCGTTGACCAGCGCCAACAAAAAAGTCGCTACTGAGCCTCCGAAAACCGAACCTGTGCAAGCCTCGCCGACTCCGCGTCCTGCCGAGCCACCAAAGGCCCCGGTGAGCACGCCGGCAAAGGTTGCTGAAAAGCAAAAGCCAAGCGCGGATAAAGCCGCGGGCGACATGCCTCAAGCGTGGGTTATCCAAGTGGCCAGTTTCAGCAGCGAAGCCAATGCCGAAAGCCTAAAAAAGCGTTTGTCTGACAAGGGTTATGACGCCTATGTGAAGCCTGTTAAAACCCCTTCTGGCAGCAGTATGCAGCGGGTATTTGTCGGGCCGGAACTGAAGAAATCACAAGCGGAAAAACACAAGGCCGAGATTGAAAGTGCTTTCAAGCTCAAGGCGCTGTTGCACGAATATGCGCCCTGAGGCGAATTAAGTTGGGCGAAGGCGGCATAGCTTGATAGAATTCGCGCAAATTCACTAGGGCGAAGGCAGTGCTGACTGAATTTTTGTGGGTAGACTGGGCCATCGTAAGTATTTTGGCGGCGTCAGCCATTATCAGTCTTATACGTGGCTTTGTTAAAGAGGCGCTGTCGCTGGCCTTTTGGGCCGTCGCCTTCGTTGTCACAATGACCTTTCATCCACAGATGATGGGCCTGCTCGAAAATGCAATCGACAAAGTGTATATCCGGGAGCTGGTCGCCTATGTCAGCCTGTTTGCCGGCACATTGGTCATTGGTTCCATTACCACCTATCTGCTCAGTGAGTTTGTCAAAAAGACAGGGCTCGGCGGCACCGACCGTTTGTTGGGAATGATTTTTGGTGCGGCCAGAGGCGTTATTATCGTCGTGGCCCTGTTGGTGCTCGCACCGACCCTATTGACCGATATCGACCAGGACCACTGGTGGCAGGATTCGAGTTTGATCCCGCACTTTCTGCAGCTGCGGGATTGGTCTGAACAAAGTTTCAATGATGTAAGCGCCTGGATTTCGTCGCTGGTGGCGAAGCATCGGGCTTAGAAAGAGGTAGCACCATGTGTGGCATAGTTGGCATCGTCGCCAAGTCTCCCGTAAATCAGGATATCTACGATGCCCTGACAGTTCTACAGCATCGCGGGCAGGATGCGGCCGGGATCGTCACCTGCCACAACGGCAGGCTTAATCAGCGCAAAGCAAACGGGTTGGTGCGCGATGTATTTCGCGCAACGCACATGCAGCAGTTGCAGGGCAACGTCGGAATCGGCCATGTGCGCTATCCGACGGCGGGCAGTTCCAGCCCCGCATTGGCACAACCTTTTTATGTTAATTCTCCCTATGGTATTTCGCTGGCACACAACGGCAACCTGACCAACTCCGATGTACTGTCAACAGAACTTTACCAGTCGGATTTGCGTCACTTGAACACTGAGTCAGACTCGGAAGTACTGCTGAATATCTTTGCCCACGAGCTGCAGAAACTGGGCAAACTGGTGCCCACCGCCGACGATATTTTCCATGCGGTCAGTGGCGTGCACCAGCGTTGTATCGGTGGTTACGCTGCCGTGGCGATGCTCGCCGGTTATGGCATTGTCGGCTTTCGTGACCCCCACGGCATTCGTCCCATCGTTTACGGCAAGCGTGAAGGTAAAAACGGGCCGGAGTATATGATCGCCTCAGAAAGTGTGGCGCTGGATGCACTTGGCTACAAGGTCGTACGGGACCTGGCTCCCGGTGAAGCGATATACATCGACTTCGATGGCAACATCGAAATGCGTCAGTGCGCCGAGGAGACAGAGCTGAACCCGTGTATCTTTGAGCACGTTTATTTCGCTCGCCCGGATTCTATTATGGATGGTGTCTCTGTCTATAAAGCGCGGTTGCGGCAGGGTGAGCGACTGGCCGATAAAATTTTGAAGCTCCGACCTGATCACGATATCGACGTGGTTATTCCGATACCCGATTCAAGCCGTATTGCTGCTCAGTCATTGGCCGCGCGGCTAGGCGTGAAATTTCGCGAGGGCTTGGTGAAAAACCGTTATATCGGTCGCACGTTTATCATGCCCGGACAAAGTGTTCGCAAAAAATCGGTCAAACAGAAACTCAATGCGATTGGCCTGGAGTTCAAGGGTAAAAACGTATTGCTGGTTGACGACTCCATTGTCCGCGGCACGACCTGTGAACAAATTATAGAAATGGCCCGTGATGCGGGCGCGGCCAAGGTCTACTTCGCGTCGGCAGCGCCACCCGTGCGTTACCCCAATGTCTACGGTATTGATATGCCGTCAGCGCATGAGCTGATCGCTCACGGCCGAACTGAAGAAGAAGTGGCCGAGCTGATCGGTGCAGATTGGCTGATTTACCAGGATCTTGACGCCCTTATTGCGAGTTCTGGCGAGGGCAATAAAAAGATCAAAGGCTTTGACTGTTCTGTGTTTACCGGCGAATACGCTACCATGGATGTAGATCAGGCATACCTCGACCGATTGGCGCAGGATCGCAGTGATGCGATGAAAGAAAAGCGCGAGCAGATGCTGACCACCGATGGCGCATTGATTGGCCTGCACAACGATATGTCGTGACCTTTTTGAACCCAATGCATTGACCCAGAAGGCGGAGCCGGAATTGACCGATATTGACCAGCAACGACGCGATGTACTGGCACAGGCTGACCTCGACACACGCGCTGTGCGAGCGGGACAGGTTCGAACCCATGAAGGTGAACATGCCGAACCCATCTTCGCCACATCGAGTTATGTTTTTGCCAATGCCGCGGAAGCCGCGGCACGATTTTCCGGTGACCAGCCGGGCAATGTATATTCTCGCTACACCAACCCGACGGTGCGCACCTTCGAAGAGCGGATAGCCGCGCTGGAAGGGGCTGAGCAAGGCGTGGCAACCTCGTCGGGCATGGCCGCCATACTGACTACTTGCCTGGCTTTGTTGAAAAGTGGCGACCATATTGTGTGTTCCCGCTCGGTGTTTGGAACCACAACGGTACTGTTCACCAAATACCTGGCCAAGTTCGGCGTTGAGACCACCTTTGTTGCGCCCACGGTGCTTGATGAGTGGAAGCACGCAATACGTCCACAGACAAAACTGTTTTTCCTGGAAACGCCATCCAACCCGCTGGCGGAAATCGCCGATATCGCCGCTATTGCTCAAATTGCCAAATCTGCCAACAGTTTATTGGCGGTGGACAACTGTTTCTGTACGCCGGCGCTGCAACAACCCTTGGCGTTAGGGGCTGATATCGTGATTCATTCTGCCACCAAGTATCTGGACGGGCAGGGGCGTTGTGTCGGCGGGGCGGTAGTTGGGCGCGCCGAACAAATGGCGGAAGTCCTCGCGTTTGTCCGCTCTGCGGGGCCTACTATGAGTGCCTTCAATGCCTGGGTTTTTCTTAAAGGGCTGGAGACCCTGCGTCTGAGAATGGAGGCCCATTCCGCTAACGCCTTAGCCTTGGCGCAATGGTTAGATGAGCAGGATAAGGTTGAGAAAGTCTTCTATAGTGGTTTAAGCAGCCACCCGGGCCATGACTTGGCGGCGCGTCAGCAACGCGCCTTTGGTGGTGTGTTATCCTTCAGAGTGAAAGGCGGTAAGGAGAGTGCCTGGAAATTCATCGACGCGACCCGGCTGATGTCCATTACCGCGAATCTGGGCGATGCGAAGACGACAATCGTGCACCCTGCGACAACGACCCACGGTCGTTTAAGTCAGGAAGATCGCGACATTGCTGGCATCACCGACAATTTAATTCGCGTAGCGGCAGGCCTGGAGTCTGTGGAAGACCTGAAGGCCGATCTGGGTCGGGGTCTCGCTGCGCTCTAACAGCGATTGCAAACCATGAAAACCGATGCCCTGGTTAACGCCGTAGGTTCTATTTTACTTGGAAAACAGCAGCAGGTTCGCTTGGCTATCTGCTGTCTGCTGGCCCGGGGCCACTTGCTGATTGAGGATCTTCCGGGCGTCGGGAAAACCACTCTGGCCCAGGCCTTGATGCGTGTGACAGGGTTAGACTATCAGCGCATTCAGTTTACCAGCGACCTGCTGCCGGCCGATGTACTTGGCGTGTCGATCTTTGATCGTAGGGAAGGGGGCTTTCAGTTTCACAACGGCCCCATTTTCACTCAGCTGCTGCTGGTGGACGAAATCAATCGCGCCAGCCCCAAGACCCAGAGTGCGCTGCTGGAGGCCATGGCGGAATTTCAGGTCACAGTCGAAGGGAAAACTCGACCACTGCCCCGGCCGTTTTTTGTTATTGCCACCCAGAATCCGCTATTTCAGTCGGGCACCTTCCCGTTGCCGGAATCGCAGCTTGACCGGTTTTTGATGCGAATTTCCCTTGGGTACCCGGATGCTGTATCTGAGCGGCAATTGCTGACCGGCACAGACCCTCGGCATCTGCTGGATAAACTATCCGCGGTGGTTACCCCGGATGAGCTGACAAAACTGCAGGCCAAGGTTGATACCGTTGAAGCGCGTGACAGCGTGCTCGACTATCTACAGCGGCTCGTGGCCTATACCCGAACCGACTCACACTTTGCTTACGGTCTATCAACTCGCGGCGCACTGGCGTTGCTGCAGTGTGCCAAAGCCTGGGCGCTGTTGGCCGGTCGCGACTACGTATTACCTGAGGATGTGCAGATCGTGCTGGAGCCGGTCGCGGGCCATCGACTGCGGGAATCTCAGTCTGGCGGCGACAGTCGATCATTGATAGATCATCTGTTGGACGATGTGCCGGTTGTGGCCTGATCTTCCATGATTCGCGAGCGTATCCGGCAACGTTGGGAAAAGTGGCTGGCGGTGCGAATCAGGCCGGTCAACTCGGTGACGCTCGAGCAGAAACGGATTTTCATCTTTTTGTCGCGCACGGGGCTTGGCTATCTTGTGCTGCTGACTATTCTGTTGGCAATGGCCATCAACTATCAGAACAACCTCATTTTCGGTCTCACCTTCTGGCTCTTCAGTTTGTTGTTGGTGGTGATCTTTCACACCTACGCGAATTTTTCTGGTCTCGAACTTCAGGCTGGCGCTGCCAGCACCGCTTTTGCTGGCGATGTGGCAAAATTCACTTTGTTTTTGCGCAGCCACTCACGCGAGCGGGTTGCCATACAGGTCGGTTGGCCGGAGCAGGGTTTGCAGACCGTTTGGCTTAAGCCCGGCGAAGAACGACAGCTTGAGCTGCGGCACCCGGCGGAGGAACGTGGCCTCTATCGGCCACCGAGACTCCGTTTAGAATCCCATTTTCCACTGGCCTTGCTGCGCACCTGGAGTTGGGTTCAGTTGGACTGGACGGCATTAGTTTACCCGAAGCCCTATTGGCCCGGCGATATTCCCCCTCAAGCCGGTGACCAGGAGGGTACAGCGGTTACTGCTCAGTCCTGGGGTGACGATTTCGCGGGTTTTCATCAGTATCAGCCAGGTGATTCTCTACGCCGCGCCTATTGGCGTGCTTATGCGAAAGGGCTGCCACTGCTGATCATGGATCACGCCGAATCCATCGAGCAGGAAATCTGGCTGGATTGGAACGCCTTGCCGGCGCTCGGCATTGAGCCACGGCTCAGTGGATTGTGTGCCTGGGTATTACACTGCGAACAGGAAGACGTTCTGTACGGACTGCGATTACCGGGCACAGAGTTTCCCCCTCACAAGGGGGATCGTCACCGCGACGCCTGTTTAAAAGCGCTGGCGTTGTTTAACGGAGCAGTGCCATGAAGGCCGATTACCTCAGCAGGCACGCCTTGCTGTGGCTGTTTTTAGCGCAGGTGGTTGTGATCGTGCCGCGCCTCGATATTCTGCCGCTCTGGACCGCACTGGTATGGGGTGTCGTGGTGTGGTGGTACCTCAAGATATTTCGCGGTGACTGGCGTTTTCCCGGAAGAAAAGTCACTTGGGCGCTGGCGGCAATCGCGCTGTTGGGCATTGGTTTTGAGTACCGCACCGCGATGTCCCTGGAGCCGCAGGTAGCGCTGCTGATTACCGCCTTCATTCTGAAACTCCTCGAATTGAAGACGCTGAGAGACCACTGGTTGCTGTTGATGCTGTGCTACTTCCTGGTGGCCTGCGGTTTCATTTTCAGTACCTCCATCAGCACGGTGATTATCGCCGTGTGTCAGCTTTTGATATTGCTGATGGCGCAGCAGGCATTATTCCGACCTCAGGCTGCTGTGAAGCCCATGCTGGCCTCTACTGGCCGGGTTTTTGCGCAATCGATTCCACTGATGCTGATTCTCTTTGTGGTTTTTCCACGCTTCGGGCCGTTGTGGTCGGTGCCGCTACCGGGCGAGTCTGGCACCACCGGCGTTAGTGACTCCATGTCGCCCGGTGACGTGTCAAAACTGAGTCGATCTTCTGAGCTCGCCTTTCGCGCAAGCTTTACCGGCAATATTCCTGCCCAACCGGATCTCTACTGGCGTGGTCTGGTGCTCGACAGTTTTGACGGCAGGGAATGGACTCGCGATAGATTTGGCAGGCGTAGCGAGGAGCCTGGCACTTACACCGGGCCTGGCGTGAGTTATGAAGTCATTCTTGAACATGGCGTGCATGAATGGCTGTATGTTCTTGCTCCCGCAGAGGTTAGCAGGGAGGGTGTGAGCCAAGATACAAAGTTTCAATGGCTTACTCGTTCGGCACTGATTGGCCGCGTACGCTACGAGGCAACCAGTTACCCCGAAGCGGGGCTCAAGACTGCACTGGAAAACTATGAGCGCTTTAGAAACCTCCAGCTCCCTTCAGGTTATAACCCTCAGGCCAGAGCCCTGGCTGCAAACTGGCGTGACTTGGCACCGGCGGAGCGTGTTACTGCCGCACAGCGCTTTTTTCGCTCGGCTCCCTTCGTCTACACGCTTGAGCCGCCGGTGTTGGGTGAGCATTCGGTCGACGACTTTATTTTCGGCCAGCGCCGAGGGTTTTGTGAGCACTATGCCAGCAGTTTCGTGGTGTTAATGCGAGCTGCCGGGGTGCCAGCACGGATTGTGGTGGGCTACCAGGGCGGCGAGCGCAATGAGAGCGGCGGCTACCTGCTGGTGCACCAGTCGGACGCCCACGCCTGGGCTGAGGTCTGGCTTGAAAACAGTGGCTGGGTGCGTGTTGATCCTACCGGCTGGGTTGCCCCGGACCGCATTGAGCTCGGTGCGGATATCGCGCTAGCGGGGCAAAGCGGGTTTCTTGCCGATAGTGCGGTTTCATTGCGCCGTTTCAGCGGTTTGAAATTCGTGTACCGCTTGCGCTTGTGGCTGGATCAGGTCGAATATCAATGGGTGCGCTGGATTGTCAATTTCGATAGCGAACGCCAGTGGGATATTCTCAATAAGCTATTTGGCAGTATCGATAATCAGCGGTTGGCGTTAATCATTCTGTTTGCCTTGGCGGCACCATTAGTCATCAGTGCATTGTTGACGGTTTCCTGGCGCCGACGAAAACCTGCTGTGGCGGAGGTGCGCGCCTACCGGCGCTGCTGCGACAAACTTAAGGCGCAGGGCTTGGAACGCAGCGCAGGGGAAACCCCCGGAGATTTTGCTCGACGGGTTGCGTTAACAAAGCCGGAGCTGGCCGAGTGGATTAACGCGGTGACCGAGCAGTTTACGGCGGCGAGCTACCGGCCTGTCGGCGGGGTGGAGCATTCGGAAGCGGTTCAGAGTTTGCGCAAGCTCGCCCGACAGAACCCGCTCAATCGTCGACCCCGTAAGCCCTCATAAACACGTTCAGGCAACTTTCCAGATAGGCGGGTAACTCGCGACGGGCTTGATCTGTGGGCAGGCCGAGAACACCGCGCATATGTACATCCGATTTGATCATGAACAACAGCTGGTCGGCGGCAAATTGGACATTGTCGATGTGCAGCCTGCCACGTTTTACCTGCTCTTCTAAATATTGCGTTAACTGCTGCTTGATGGGCTCTGGTCCCGCATGCCAGAACAGCTCGGCAATCCGACTGGGTTTGTCGGCTTCGGCAATGCAGATCCGATGAATGCCGATACCGGCCTCGGACGTTACCAGATCATTGAAATGTTGAGCAAAATCATGAAGGTAGTCGCGAACTGGCCGATCGTAGTCCGGCGTATGGCTGTTGATCTCATAGTCAGCGCACTTTTTTTCAATGGCAGCTGAGAGAAGGGCTTCCTTGCTGCCGTAGTGGCTGTAAACCGTCTGCTTTGAAACGCCCGCGTGACGGGCGATCTGCGCCATGCTGACCGTGCTGAAGCCCTCATTGAGAAAGAGCGCGCCAGCGGCCTCCAGTATCTGGTTTCCCTTGTCTTCATCCTTGTTGCGACCTGGGGCTGCGCGATTGTCGAGCGTTGCGGTTTGGGACACTGCAGAAACCTTGTGCATGAATCAAAGTGAATTCACTTTAATTAAACTAGACTGGACTGTCTAGTCTAGGTTTAATAGCCTGGACTGGACTGTCCAGTATGAGTAGCTGTCGTTATTCGCTTTTTGGAGTTTCACATGATTTTGCGTGCCGTGGTTTTGGTGCTGACATTGGTAAATGCTGTGCAAGTGGTTGCGGGCGACGTCTACCGGCATCCGGTAAATATTGTTCAGGTCGCACCTCAAGACAGTTATCTGGCCAACCGCCGTTTTTCCGGTCGCGCGGTTGCTGCACAGCGCTCCGCACTGGCTTTTGAGCTCCCTGGCACGGTAAACGCTGTTCACGTTGAAAATGGCGACAAGGTCAAACAGGGTGATGTACTGGTTGAGCTGGACCGCCGCCTGTTAGAGGTGCAAGCCAACGAAGTGGCTGCCGCGCTGGCAGAGGTGCAGGCGAGTTTGGAGAAAAGTGAACGCGACCTGCGACGTCAGCAAAGTCTGCAGAGCAAAGGTTATTCAGCGCAGCAGTCGATCGATGATCTGAATGCCAATATCAAAATTCTTAGCGCCCAGCGCGAGCGTCTGCGAGCGCAGCAACAGGGCGTTGCCTTGCGGTTGGAGAAATCTGTGCTGGTGGCTCCCTTCGATGGTGAAGTCGTTGCCAAGGCAGTGGATTCCGGGGTGATCGTCAAAGAGGGGCAGCCAGCACTGGAGTTGGTGGAGACCAGCCATACTGAAGCCGTTATCGGTATCCCGGAAGTGATGAAATCCTCGGTTAGCGCTGGTCAGACTGTGACGGTTAGCGGTCTGTTTGGTACTACCGAGGCGGAAGTTGAGTCGGTTTCGGTTACGGTGAATCCCAATACGTTAACGCATTCCGTGCGCATACGTTTTCCAGCTACAACGCAAGTCGCTGACGGCAGCATCGTGTACATGCTGCTGGATCAGCGGGTAGAGGCTGAGGGCTTCTGGTTACCACTTTCTGCACTGTTGGAGGGCTATCGTGGCACCTGGGCGGTGTATACGCTCAATGACCAGAAGGTGCTGGAAAAACGTAGCGTAACGCCGTTGTATCAGGCGGGTGAGCGAGTGTTCGTTAGTGCAGGTCTGGCGGCGGGTACACAGGTGGTAGCCAATGGCGTTCATCGTTACGCCGCTGGACAAGAGGTGGAGGTTGCCAAGCAATGAGCCGCCCATTGGAAAAATTACTGGGTAATCCGCGTATAGTCACACTGATCATTGCATTGGTGCTGGTTGCCGGTCTGGGTGCATTGCAGAATCTGCCGCGTATCGAAGATCCCTTTATGACCAATCGTCACGCGACGGTGGTTGTTCATTTTCCTGGAGCCAGTGCCGAGCGCGTCGAAGCGCTGGTGATTGAACCGCTTGAGCAGGCCTTGCGGGAAATTCCGGAGATCGAGCACCTGACGGCAACAGCCCGCTCCGGGGTAGCCTCACTGGTGATTGAACTCGAAGACGCGGTCACGGCGGAAAACACTGATGGGCTTTGGGCTGAGGCGAGAGACAAAATTCGGCAGGCGCGCAGCCAATTACCTGCCGAGGTTTCTGAGCCAGTACTCGATAATGATCGTTCCTACGCATTTACCTGGATAGCAGCTTTGTCGTGGGAAGGCGCTGGTAACAACATCGATGTGCTCAGTCGTCACGCCAGTGAGCTTGCCTCGCGCATGGTCAACACCCACGGTACCGCTCAGGTAAAAATATTTGGTCAGCCCCGCGAAGAAGTAAGGGTTGATATCGACCCGGTAAAAATTGCGTCTCTCGGCCTGGACGCCAACGCGGTAAGTCAGCGTGTGGCGCAGGTTGATGCAAAAGGGGCATCAGGTGAGTTGCATAACAGCAGTCATCGCATGTCGCTGGAAGTATCGGGCGCTTTTTCTCGTGTTGAAGACGTGCGGGGCCTGCCCTTGGTCACCAGTGACGATGGTATTTCATTGCAGCTGGGCGACGTTGCTCGCGTCTATCGCGCGGAGGTAACGCCAGCAAACGACTATGCCATTATCGATGGCAAGCGTTCTGTTGTGATTGCGGTGCGTATGCTGTTTGATGTTCGAGGCGATCGCTGGACTGAAAAAATACGGCAGGTTGCGGCTGATTTTGAGCAGGGGCTTCCCCGCGAGGTAGCGCTTAAAGAACTGTTCGTTCAAGAGCGCTACAACCAATTACGGCTTGGGGACCTGCTGGAAAGCCTGGCACTGGGTTTTGTGTTGATTCTGTCGGTACTGTGGATAACCCTGGGCTGGCGGTCAGCGATTATTGTGGCCGCTGCATTACCACTGACTACGCTGTTTTCACTGGCCTGTATGAGGCTGATTGATTTGCCAATTCACCAAATGTCGGTGACGGGGCTTATCGTTGCGCTGGGTATTATGGTAGATAATGCGATAGTGGTTGCCGACACGGTGATGCGTTATCGGCGCGATGGGAAAAGCGTGGTGCAGGCGGCTGCTCTCACCTTCAGTCATCTCTGGATACCCCTGCTGGGCTCAACGCTGACCACGGTGCTTGCCTTTATGCCCTTGGTGTTGATGCCAGGTCCCGCCGGCGAATTTATTGGGGGCATCGCACTGGCCGTTATTGGCTCACTGGTAGGTTCCTGGCTGATATCACTGTTCGTGATTGCGCCTTTGGCCGGACGCTGGTTATCCAAGGGCCAGGCGCACGGACTTCAGGCGCCAGGTTTGGCCGCACTGTTTGCTCGCAGTCTCAATTGGGCTTTGAAGAAACCGCGATTGACCATGGTGGTTATTACACTGTTGCCGGTGCTTGGATTTGTGCAAGCCAGTAAGCTGCCGGAACAGTTTTTCCCGGTATCTGATCGGGATATGCTCAACGTGGAGGTATATTTGCCAGCCTCGGCTGGTATCGAAGCCACGCTGAATGCGACCCGCGAAATTTCCGGATTGATGGCGGAGTATTCGGGCATTACCGGGCTCAACTGGTTTGTGGGCAGCAGTGCGCCGTCGTTTTATTACAACCTGAAACAGGGCAAAGACGGTGCGCAAAACTACGCCCAGGCAATGATAACCACCAGTGACTATCGAGTTGCCAACCGCCTGGTGAAAGAGTTGCAACGCGAAATTGATGCGCGTTTTCCGCGTTACCAGGTGATTGTGCGTCGCCTTGAGCAGGGCCCCCCGGCCGACGCGCCAGTGGAATTAAGGCTGTTGGGTTCCGACATCGAACAGTTGAAAAAGGTTGGTGAGGACATTCGCCGTATCGCCTTGGCGACGGAGGACGTAATCCACGCGCGCAATTCTCTCGGTGAAGTTGTCCCAAAGGTCTGGCTCCAGGTGGATCCGGTGAAAGCACGCGTTGGTGGCGCTGCTCCTACCGACCTTTCAACGAAATTACGCGCTGACCTGAATGGTATTGAACGTGGCTCAATGCTTGAAGCAACAGAGCAGTTACCGGTGCGAGTTCGCGTCGCCGGCATTTCTGCGGTGGCTGTAGATGAGCTCGATCTGCTGCCGATAACCCTTGCCCGTGGCCCGCGCCCACTGATGGCGATTGCCGATACGGAGCTGCGTCCAGCGCCGGCACAAATTACTCGCCGCGACGGATTGCGTTTGAACAAGGTTCAGGTTTATCTCCGTGACGGTGTTTTGCCGTCGGTGGTATTGGCGCGGCTTAAGAAAGGGATCGAATCAGAAGGTGTAGAAATCCCGGCCGGAGTGCAGTTGCAGATTGGCGGGGATAGTGAAAACCGAGATCAAGCACTGTCGAAACTTCTGAGCAGCGTCAGCCTGATCGCGGTGTTAATGCTGGTTGCTGTTCTGATGGCCTTCAATTCCTTCCGTTTCTCACTGGTTATTTTTATTGTGGCCGGTCAGGCAGCCGGGTTAGGGATGTTAAGTTTGTCGTTAAGTGCCTTTCCATTCGGTTTCACTTCCATCATCGCTCTGATGGGACTGATTGGTCTGGCGGTAAATGCGGCAATCATTATTCTCAGTGAGCTGAAAGTGAATGCGCGAGCAATGGCGGCCGATCGACAGGCTATCGTCAGTTCGGTGAGTGAATGTACTCGCCATATTACATCGACCACTATCACGACGGTTTTTGGTCTGTTGCCGTTGATACTTGGCGGTGGAGGCTTCTGGCCGCCGTTTGCCATTGTGCTGGCAGGTGGCACGGCTTTGGCCACCATTTTATCGCTGTACTTCGTGCCGGCGGCATTTATGGTGTTGCGAAAACCTTTTCTGCTTACTTTGCTAAAAAGAGAAAATGGTGTGCGGTCTGAAGGTCATCGCGAGGAGCGGCAGATTGTGGTCAACCAGTAGCGCTCCTTCTGCACGGTGGTGTATCAGCCCGGCGGATGCTGTTCTAGAAAGGCTCGGTACTGATCCAGGTCTTTGCGAACCATGCTCCAGCACAGGGCGAGCACACTGGCGTCGTCGACCAGGCCGAACATGGGTATCATGTCTGGCAACATATCCAGCGGGTTTAATACGTAGAGCAGGGCGGCGACGATGGCGGCTATACTGCGCCATGGAATTTCCCGGTAGCGGCGGCTGCTGTAATCTCCCAATAACTGATAGGCGAGATTGACGTCCTCGATAAAGGGTTGCAGTCGTTTGTTGTCACGGACCATTTGTTCAAGCTTTGGCCAGCGCGATAGCAGGCGGGTTACGTCAGCTTGCTTAACATTGGCGGCATCCCTTTCCAATCGGTTATTAGCACTCATTGCTACAGCGTCACAGTTATCGCTTTGCTGGCATTGCTGGCCTTGTCCCGGGCAGCGCTAATACTGGTGTCACGCGCCAGCGCCACGCCCATCCGGCGCTTGCCAGAAACTTCCGGTTTGCCGAACAGTCGCAGATCGGTGTCGGGTTCTGACAAGGCTTTGTCGAGCCCGGAAAACTTCACAGCCGATGACTGACCGCTGACCAGTAGTACCGCCGACGCGGAGGGTCCATATTGTCTGATGGCGGGAATTGGCAGGCCGAGTATCGCTCGGGCGTGTAAGGCAAATTCAGAGAGGTTTTGTGAAATCAGAGTGACTAGCCCGGTGTCGTGTGGGCGTGGTGACACCTCACTGAAATAGACTTCGTCGCCGCTGATGAATAGCTCAACACCAAAGATGCCCCAGCCGCCGAGCGCTTCGGTGACGCGCGCTGCGATTTGCCGGCTTTTCTCAAGTGCCACGCCAGACATCGGCTGGGGCTGCCAAGATTCCTGGTAGTCACCGTCTTCCTGCCGATGGCCGATAGGGTCGCAAAAACTGACACCGTCGCGATGGCGCACGGTGAGTAGTGTGATTTCGTAATCGAATTCTACAAAACCTTCTACAATGACCCGGCCAGCACCAGCGCGTCCACCTTCCTGGGCGTATTGCCACGCTGCATCGATATCAGCCTCACTGCGGACCAGGCTCTGACCTTTGCCAGAGGAGCTCATAATGGGTTTGATGACGCACGGCAAACCAATTTCACTCACCGCCTGGCGGTAATCTGAGAGCGTGTCGGCAAAACGAAAGGGCGAGGTTGGAATGCGCAGCTGTTCGGCGGCCAGACGGCGGATACCTTCGCGGTTCATGGTCAGTTGAGCCGCCTTGGCGGTGGGCACCACCGTGAAACCTTCTTCTTCGAGCGCGACCAGTCGCTCCGTAGCGATCGCTTCGATTTCCGGTACGATCAGGTGGGGTTGTTCCTTACGGACAATCGCTTCGAGAGCTTCACCGTCCAACATGGAAAGGGTGTATGAGCGGTCGGCTACCTGCATTGCCGGGGCGTTGTCGTAGCGATCGGCGGCTATGACTTCGACACCAAAACGTTGCAGTTCGATTGCCACCTCTTTTCCGAGTTCGCCGGAACCGAGTAGAAGAACGCGTTTTGCCGTTTTGGAAAAGGGCGTGCCAATCGAAGTCATATCTATTCCTTGGTTTTTGCCGTGGGTAGCCAGCCCTGTGCTCAGTGATTGATGGCTGTGCGCAATCCTTGCAACAGCGCATTTCGCAGTTGTCGTGGATCTACAATCTCGTCAAAGGCCATGGTATCGGCTGTACTCCATGACGCGCTGGATTCCAGCGCCTGCATTTTCGCCGCCGTTTCCGGGTCCATGCCAGCGGCTGTGTCGCCGCCGCGAGTGGGCATGCCCCCGAGCATCACGCCCGGTAACGCCAAACTGATGGTTTGCCCGTCAAACGGGTTCATGGCCATCAGTGAGCTGCCAAAGCCAAATGCTTTTCTCAGGGTAACGTGCAGTTTCGCCGGGCGAAAACGGGTCTGGGCGCGATACATCTCTGCCGCTGCGCGCAGTGTGCCAGCCTGTTCAGCCTGACTGCCCGACATGATACCGGGATTATCAGCGAGGAAAAGAGCCGGGAGATTAAAGCGATCAGCGAGCTTGATAAGGTGGGTCGCCTTGTTAGCGGCCTCGGCCGTAATTGTACCGGCCATCACACTGGGTTGATTGGCTATCACTGCTATTGCATGGCCGCCGAGTCGACCCACACCAGTGATCATTGAGCGGCCGTAGTCGGGCTGTAGTTCAAAGAAACTGTCGCGATCCAGCAGTTCGCCGATCACCTTGCGGATGTCGTACGGAATTTGTGTATTGCGCGGCAGTGTGTGGAGAATATCGTTAAGTTCGCGCGGCGCAATATCGGTCGTAGTTTTTGGCGCGGCACTGTGAGCGTTGGCGGGTAGGTAACTCAATAACCGACGAATCTGCGCGCACAAGTCGGCCTCATCGGTAGCCAGATTATGCGCCACACCACTGTGACGGGTATGCATCTGCGCGCCACCGAGAGCTTCCTTGGTAACTTTCTCACCGGTGGCTGCCTCCACCAGCGGTGGTCCTGCGGCAAACAGCGTGGCATCAGCGGTCATCACAACAAGGTCCATCAGCAGGCCGCTGATGGCACTGTGACCTGCACTGGAGCCGACAACCCCGGCGATGGTGGGCGCAATGTCGTTGAGCCGGGCAATTTCGATCATGTCGTTGGGCGCATAGGGGTGCCGTTCGAGAGCATTGGTTGCTCTGGCGCCTGCGCCATCGAGTAAAAGCACGTAGGGAATCTTTTCTTGGGCTGCCAGCCGCGCATAGCGAACGCGTTTGGCGTTGGCGCCGTGGCCAATGGAGCCGCCCTTTACAGTAAAGTCTTCGCAAGCCACGACAACTGGGCGGCCATCGATCGTTGCGGTTCCACCAATAATACCGTCACAGGGCAGGGTATCTTCACCGTGGTAACTGACGCCGCCAACAAGCGTCCCCAGCTCCATAAAACTGGCGTCATCGACCAGCAGGGCAATTATCTCACGGGCATTCAGCTTGCCCTGGCTCTGTCGCTTAGCGAGTTTCTCCGGGCCACCCATACGGCGGCCGGCCTGTTGGCGCTGCTCAAATTCCTCAAGCAGCGCTTTCCAGTCGTCGGGGATCTCAGCCATGCTGTGCGAGGTAGTCTTGCTGCAGCTGTTTTTTGAGTATTTTGCCCGTAGCGTTGCGTGGCATTTCTTGGTCACGAACCCAGACGTAGCTCGGTACCTTGAAACCCGCCAGGCGAGATTTCACATGAGCTTGTACGGCAGCAGCATCCACGCTTGCGCCCGAGTTTGGGGTAATGGCAACGGCCAGTTCTTCACCCAGCGTATCGTGGGGAATGCCGAACGCGGCAACTTCGTGCACTTCGGGCATTTCCAGTACGCAGCCTTCTACTTCGGCTGAGGCGATGTTTTCGCCGCCGCGGATCACCATGTCCTTAGCGCGGTCGACAATGAAGACAAAGTTTTCTTCATCGATAAAACCGATATCGCCAGTGGCAATCCAGCCATCGTGAAAAGTCTCCGCGCTGGCTTCGGGCTTTTTCCAGTATTCGCTGACATTGGTGGGCGATTTGATCCAGACCTCCCCGGTTTCACCTCGCGGTAATTCGCGCCCCTGTTCGTCCACCGTCTTGAATTGCACTATGGGCGACAGGGTGCCGGCGCTGCGCGGTTTGTATTGAAACGCTTCGCCGGTGCAATTGGAGCAGGTGGCGTTGGACTCCGTCATGCCATAGCCGGACCCGGCGTAAGGGTGCTCGATTTTTTCGTTCAACAGGCGGTTGAATTTGGGCGGGCACGCGGTGCCGCCACCGCCTATGGAGATCAGGCTGGAGGTGTCGGTGCTATCGAACTCTGGGTGTTCAAGCACGTCTATCACCATCGAAGGCACGGCACTTATAATGGTGATGCGTTCCTGTTCTATCAATTTCAGGGCTTGGCCCGGATCCCATTTGTACATCATGACAATACGGCGACCACCGCGCAGAGACAGCAGGAATAGGGCGTGACAACCAGAAACGTGAAACAGCGGAACCGCCAGCAGGGAGGTTGGAGCAAATCCGCAACTCATCATGATTTCAACCGCTTTGGGGTTGGCCATGGCGGAACAGGCAGCGTGAAATTCGAAGTTGATCAGCGCCTGAACGATATTTCGGTGACTGCTTAAAGCACCTTTGGGTTTGCCGGTGGTACCAGAGGTATACATGATCATCACCGGGTCATCGGCATCACAGGCAAAGGTTGGCGCGGTTTTGCCCAGCCCGTCCTCGATGAAATCAGCATAATGCTCGGCATTATCCCCGAGGGTGTCCTGGGTGCGCGTAACAACGGCTTTTACGCCGATGTCAGGCAGAAGGTCAGCAACAAACCGATAGCGCTGCTCGTCGCAGAACACCACACTGGCGCCAGAGTCTACCAGGCCATATTCCAGCTCAGCGCGCTGTCCCCAGGAATTGAGCGGCACCACGATGGCGCCCAGAGAGACAATGGCGGTAAAGGCAATCATCCACTCCGGGTAATTGCGCATCGCGACGGCGATACGGTCGCCTTTTTGAATGCCGTAACGCTCTACCAGTTGATGGGTCAACGCGTCAACCTGACGAAAATAGTCACTGAAGGTTAGCTGTTCGCCCTCATAGACAATAAACACCGCGTCACCATGGGCGCGGCCGACGTCCAGCATTTCCTTGACGGTGGTCGGACAGTTTTTGTAAACGGTGAAGGGTATGCCGTTTATAGTCTGTTCACCGAGCTCAAAGGGCGAGCCAGGCTGCATGAGTTGTTTGGCGGATTCGTTTAAGCGGTTGACGATATCGGTCATGAACAATTCCTGAGCAAAGCTGGTGTTGTACGTTTTGATTAATCGCCCATGATAAGGCGGCCGATACAGGCGGGTCTATGCACGCGCCGGGAAAGTCGGCCTGGGTACCCCGAATGGCGTACCCTGAACCGGAAAGCTAGGCGCGGTGCCTGTCAATTAAGCGATTTCTGTTTATTCTGTAGTGCTCGGTTCTGGCTTAGCGAGGGGTATTTTAGGAGTTCGCTTACCTGCTGCCGCTGCTCGCCGACAGGGCTATTTTCCATAATGACCAGTAACTCGGCGATCAGAGCGTCTATTGCCTGTACCACATCCGGGTTACGTGGATGCAACGCATACGCTTTGTCCAGATAAAACAGCGCGCCGTTGATATCGCCAAAGCCCAGCGCCTGCTTGCCCTCATTGAGATTCTCAATAACGGCCTCCTGGGTCTCGGCCGGGAGTTCATCAAAGGGTATGTCTGGCCCGGCTTCAGGTTGAAATAAAACCAGGTAAGCACCAAAGGCGATGATGACAACCGCAAGGGCGCTCGCCAGTTGCTTGACGCGGCGACCACTGCCGGAAAATTGTTTGCGGAACTCTTCTGCATTCTGCCAGCGATCCTCGCGGCGAAATTCCAGTGCCCTGGCTATGGCTTTCCATTGGTAGCCGGGAAGGCCTTTGATTCGCTGGGGCTTCATGCCCTGAGACTGCGCGCGCGGCGCGCTTTTCCGGTCAAAGGGATGTTGACCTGTCAGCATTTCATAGGCGATCAGGCCCAGCGCGTAGACATCGTCTGCAGGGTGGGGCGGCTGGCGCTCAAACATTTCGTAACTGGCGTAGCTGGGGGTCAGCCCTGATATTTCGTCGGGGTCTGCTGCGGTTTTCTCGCCTTCTATCGCTGAATAGGCGCGGGCAATCCCGAAATCCAGCACCTTAAGCACGTTGTCTGCTGTGATGAAGATATTGGCGGGTTTTAGATCCGAATGCACGATACCCTTCTTGTGGGCGTATCCGATAGCGCTAGCCAGATCCTGTATGTAACCAACGGTTGTAGCCCAGGCGGCTTTGTCGGGATGATTGCCGATGTAACCGTCCAGCGTATTGCCGCTGAGCGATTCCATCGTCATAAAGAAAATAGCCCCGTCCCGATCGAAGTCGTAAACGGTGATGATATTGGGGTGAGCGAGGGTCTGGGATTTGTCCGTTTCTCGCTGCAGGGCAACAAATGCACGGGAATCTCTCGCGAAATCACCAGTGATAACCTTGATGGCGACCGTGGGATCGCTGTTTCCGGTCTCGACCCTGCGCAAGTCAGTGGCCCGGAATACCGCTCCCATGCCGCCTTCGCCTAACTTCTCGCCCAGTTCAAACCGATCTTTTAGTGAATAGCCCGGTTGGAGCTGGGTAATGCCACCCTCACTGGCGCCGTCTTGCTGGCCGGTGTGCGCCAGTGTGTTGTCCTTTTCAGTGGAAACAACTTCCGTCGTGTCGATGACCTCGCTGGCATCAGACACTTGCGTCGAGTCGTTGGGCTGCTGGTTGCTGATCTGAGTTTTATCGTCGTTCATAGGATGCGGGTATTCCCCTGCAGTAAGTGGTCAGGGCAGCTCATAGCGAATCCCCAGATTAATGCTTTCGCGGTCGAAGAGCTCGTTGTCGGCGTAAACAGCGTAGCTGAAAAATGCTGAGGCGCCGCGTCGAAATTGGGCCACAAGGCTCAGTTCGATATCTTTATAGTTCTTAACCGGAGCTTCTGTTATCTGTACCTGAGCCTGCCCGGCGGCAGACGTTTCGATCGATTGGGCGCCAATATATTCGTGGATATAGGCAAAGGTGGCTGTGGGTATCAACACACCCCAGTCCGTGGGAGTCGCATAACTGACACTGATACTTGCCGAGGCGTTAAGTGATTCAAACGTTTGTGTATTGAAGGTGGTGGGTGTGGCTGTTCCCGCAGCGGTTTCCGTATAGCGATTTATCTTGCCTCGTGTGTGTGATAAGCGAACTGCGGGTGACACCGATAAGGCCTGCATGTGATGGTTGATGCCAAGCGAAAGGTCTGCGGTGTGAAAATTGCCGTCGGTACTGCCATGCAGCCGGTTGCCCGAAGCCCCACGTTCCGATTCAATGTCGAGCTCGCCGTAGCCAATAAAGGCGTCGAGATAGATCCCCCCCCAATACTGAGAGGCATACGCACCCAGCAGATAGCTTTCGGTCGCGGATTCGCCGAGATTGGCCTGAAGGTCGGTGTCGCCATCACTGTATGAGGCCACGCCACCTAGGATGCGGTCAGCGTTTAGCCTGTAATCAGCGCCAATAAGCAGCGACTTTTCTGTTTGCTCAAAAGCGACGCCTTTGCTTGTCTCGCGTTTGTCGGTCTCGGCACCATTGATAATAATAAAGGGCGACAGCCTTCCGCTGTCGGTAATCGAATCGGCGCTGGCGCCGCCGCCTTTTTCTCTTCTGTTGCCTTGGTTGCTATTTGATTTTTGACCAGAAGGGCTACCGCTTGGTCTTGATTGACTGCGCAATGCGCGCCCCATAGTTCCGACCGCTGTGCTGACAGATTTGCTGCTGGTAACGGCCGAGCCCTTTACGGACTCGAAACTGGATACTTCTTCCTCCTTTTTGCAGTCGTTTTTGCAGGCCGGTGCATCAGAGGTGTTTGATGGTTGGGAAGGGGGCGGCACATTGTGACCATCTCCGTTGGAGCCCGTTGCGCCGGTTTGTGCCTGAGCCAGGCTGATGCACAACAGGCAACTGACGATCCCGAACAGGTAGCGTCCGTGTTTTTTCATGGTTCTATTCCTGGCTGCCAACGGCAGCTGCCTTAGGTACGTGGTGCTGGGCCCCGATAGATTGTCTCACCCAATGCTTGTCGGACGCCGATGTTGTCTGCGGAAAGTATTTGTCTTCTGCCAGCAGGGTTTTAAGCAGATCGGGCCAGTGTTCAAGCCAACAACAGCGATGGTTGTAGGATTCAAAAACCTGAAATTCACCGCCGTGGCTTTTTGCGAAAGACTTAATCTGCTCTTTGGGTATTACCCGGTCGTGTTCGGCAGCAAGGTGCATATGGCGCACACCCTTGAGCGAAACAGTTTTTGCCGGGTTAAGGGATTCGTGTAACGGTAGATAGCCGTGATGGCTAGTCCAGCGGTCGATATCGAGATTGCCGGCGACCGTAATAAGTACGAGGTCGCCGTCCAGCCGCTCAGTCAACAGTGTGGCCAGGGTTGCGCCGCCGCTGTAACCAATAAGCACGAGACGCTGACCCTGAAGACGCAACCGTTCAATGACGGCAAGCATACTGTTAACAACGGCCTCGCTATAACGGGCAGAGGTCCAATAACGCGGTTCACAAAGCTTGGTGGTAATCTGGTCAAAGTAGCAAGGGCGACCAATATAGACGCTGTTATAGGGCGATTTTGCCATCAACCGCAGGGCGAGAGGGTTCCTTGGTGTGGGGTCTGCAGCAACGGTGTTTCCACCAATCCAGGGGCTGCCGTCACCTTCAATGTATATATGCAGGCTATCGTTCGGCAGCGTATGCTGCGTGAACACCCGGTGATCGAAGCCTTTACCGGCAACAATTTGTGTGGCCATGCCTTGCCTCTGCGCAAAACGCAGTGTCTGATCTGATAGGGTGGCGCATGCGGTTATCAGGCAGACACTTACCAGCAGGGCAAATCGCCGCCTACATTTCGTAACGAACGCCCAGGGTAACGGTATCTCTGTCAAAGTATTCGTGATCAATCAGTCGCTCGTAACTGAGAAAGCCTGACAGACCACGCTTGAACTGTGCGGCCAGATTCAACCGCCCCATGCGATAATTTCTCGCCGGATCGTCCGTGGTTTGTGTCAGGGTGCCAAAAGTGGTTTGGCTGCGGGTGGTTTCTGCGCCAATGTATTCGTGATGGTAAGCGAAATAGAGAGAGGGAACCAATACGCCCCAGTTTTTCAACATGGCGTAATCCACTTGCAAGGCTGCGCGGGCATTCAAGGATTCGAAATACTGGCGCTGGAAATTATTAGCCTGCCCACCACTGTTAATATCGACCTCCCCGTATCCATCAAGGCTTCCCCGCAGATGCAGTAAGCGAACAGAAGGTGTGAAACCCCAGCCCCGATGTGTTGCGTTGTAGCCCGTGGCCAGTTCTGCGGAATGAAAGGCACCTTCGGTTTCGCTGTCATAGCGGTTGCCTAACGCATCGATACGGCTGATGTCGATATCCAGTTTCCCGTAGGTCAACAACGCATCAAGATAGAGATTGCCGATATAGTGGGAGGCGTGCAGTCCAGCGACGTAATTATCACTTTCAGAATGGCCGCGATTATTGGCGAAATCTGTATCCGATTTCAGATAGTTCAATGTGGCGCCCATAATAAGATCATTGCTCACCCGAAAGTCGGTGCCGAGAATCACCGCATCGAGATCCTGTTTATAGGCAAGGCCGGCATTGGTCGCGCGTCGTTCATTTTCGCTGTGATCAACTACGACAAACGGTGACAATCGGCCGCTCAAAGTGATGTCACTGTCGGTATCAGCGCTGGCGCCACTACCCAGTGAGCGACCGCTGGTCGCTGCTTTTTGCCGGCTGCCGGGACGGGAGTAACGCCCAAAGCCGCTGCGTTGAATCGAAATTTTGGTGCTTAAACCGCTGACAAAGTCGACGCTCTGGGTGCTCACGCTTGAGCTTGTTTGGCTAGGGCATTCGGCGCTGCCTGCTTCTTGGGTTTCGCAGCTGTTGCGGGTTTCCGGTTCATCACTTCGCGGAGCAGGGGAGGGCTCACCGGCGCTTTGGGTACAGCAGGTACCGCTCCGGTTTTCGGTTGTCGCACTGTTAGCATTCATTGCAAACACCGTGCAGAACAGCAGTGCGCCAAGAATGGTGCCACTCTTGACCAGATTCATCGCTTGCCTCACTTTTTCATTTTGTTATGGCTTGCCGGTTTTGATTAATTGGCTCTGGGAATAAAGAAGAAATCGCCGACTTCGTGTCCGGCGCCCTTGATGCTTTTGTAAACCGGTGCCTGATTGAAATTATTGGCCAGCGCACGTTGCGAAACCGGCTCCTTGATCGTCATAAATAGGTCAGGTGCTGATAACACTTGGCTGTTGTTTCTGAGTGCTTCGATCAGCTCGCGTGCAAATACCGAGTGGCCCTGGCCGCCGGCATCGATAACCGGTTTATCACCACCGGAGGAGAGCAGAAGGCGCGAACGTTTGGGGAGTTTGTAGCGAATGTATTCCAGTTTGTTGTTATTGCCACTGTTTCCAAAAAACAGGTGTCCCGGAGAATTGGACAGCAGTCCGCCATAGCAGGAATCGGCAACAACGAGAACCCGTTTGGCTTTGAGTCGCCCTAGATGATTGGTGACAAATTCATTGGGTACCCAGAAGGCGTCGTTAGGGGGGGGATCCGCATTCACTGGCAGCCAGTAGCCGGTGTTACGTTCACCCACATCAATCAGGTTGCCGTGACCCGCATAGTAAATCAGCAGGTTGTCGTTTTCGCCGAGTTTGTCATGCAGGTCATTGATGGCTTTCATAATGCTGAATCTATCTGCATCGAGCAGCATCTCAACCTGAAAGCCATACATGTCTTGTAGTATGCGGCCTAGCTCCTTGGCGTCATTCCACGGCGTATCGAGGCTAATCAGTGACTGGTATTGCTTGTTGCCTATGATCAGTGCGTAGTAGCGACCAAAATTCATATCGCCGATCATCAGTGGAGTGACCTCGTCACTGGTGGAGCGCTGAGTTTGTACCAAAGCGCCTGGTGTTGCAGCCGATGCCGTGCGCAGTTTCGGCCCATCGTTGGGCAGCGCTGCAAGTTGCATCGAAACTGTTTGTTTTGACGATTGAAGGCTGGCTACGAGTTGTTGCAGTGATTCTAGTTCAACGCGCAGATCGCGTTGCTGTGGCGTTTCTGTGGCAGCGCTACTTTGCTGAGCGGACCTCAATTTTTGTTGCAGGCTGTCTATTTGCTTTTGCAGCAACCGGACCTGTGTTTCTTTGGATTGCAGCTCCTGATTCAGACTGGCTCGCAATGCCTCTTGTTCTTTGCGTGCAGTCTCCTGAAAAATCACGCTGTCTTCGGGCAGGCCCCAGGCCTGGCGATAAAGGTTGAGCGCCTTGAGTTTGTTAGCTTCGACGCCAAGCCCCTGTTCGTAGAGCGTGCCAAGATTGAACAGTGCGCGTTCATTTCCTTGGGCCGCCGCCTTTTCATACCAGATGGCCGCCGCTTCATAATTGGGAGCAGCGCCCAGGCCTTTTTCAAAAATTTCGCCAACATTGACCTGGGCTTCTGGATCGCCCGCCTTGGCTGCTGCCATCCATACATTCAGCGCCGACTTATAATCTGCACGATCGTAGGCGACGTATTCGCCACCGCGGATGTTGCAATCGGACGCTGTTGTTTTGATCGGGCGACGTGCCGTGAGATAGGTCTGGTTGCCGAGGCTGCGCACCTGGCCAGGCAGCAGACAATCAACTATATGCATGCCTGAAATCAGGTCTTCCTGCGAAGGGGGATTGGCAGAGGAGTTCTGGGGGCCGGTAGAGCTGCAGGCCAAGAGGAACAATGAGGCTATCCCTGCCAAGCTTGTACGGCTGAGAGGTATGAGAACGTTCATGGCCGGACACCTTTTGAGTGGTGCGAATTATTAACGAGATTTTAGCACCGCCAATCGGTAGTTTGGTGCATTCTACCCCGACATTCAAGCATGGCTGCAAGCGCGGGCTACACTGATGTGCCCTGCGCAGTGCGGAAGCAAAATAAAAAAATCGATGAATATTAATAATATCAATGTGTTTCGCGGGGAAGCCACTACCCGGTTGGGCAATTTGCTTTCATCCGGTCTCACCTTACTGGTACTACTAAGGCATAGCGGGTGCCCGGTTTGCCGGGAGCATTTGGTGGTTACCGAGGGAATTCTAGGTGATATTCGTGCCGCAGGCTGTGAGGTCGTAGGTGTCTGTCAGAATGACGGCCGCGACGCGGTGTTGATGGAGCAGGAGCTTGATCTGCATTTTCCCGTTTATGGTGAACCCTCGCTGAATCTCTACCGTCTACTTGAAATGCCTCGTGGCAACTGGTGGCAGGTCACCTTGGGGCCGATACTGCGCCAGCCGGTGCGGGCGCTACAGCGAATGCGTGACGTGCGCAAGCCCGGTAAGGATGTCCGGCAGCTTGGTGGTGTGGTGCTGCTGTCGAGTGCTGGTGAGGTGCTGTTTCGGTACAGTCAGCGCGATTCTGGTGACCTGCCTGGTGATGACGAAGTGCTAGCGGCGATAGCGCAACACGCATCGGCCGAGTAATACCTTACGACCGGTGGTTTACATTTTTAACGTAGATGGAGGTAACAGAATCTGATGGAACGATTTTCGGGGAAGCGAGTGCTGGTCACCGGCGCTGCATCGGGTATCGGGCGAGCCTGTGCTGAGCATTTCGCACAAGAGGGCGCGTCATTGTATCTGTGTGATATGAATGCAGCGGGACTCAAAGCCGTAGCAGATTCGCTGGATGCCCGTGTTTTTTGCTCAGTGCTAGATGTAAGCGACGCTACTGCCTGCACTGCAGCGGTTGCTGATGCGGTTGATCAGTTGGGAGGCCTGGATGTGCTGTGCAATATCGCGGGGATTGCGCTGACTCACCACTTCCACGAAATCACCGATGATCAGTGGCACAAAATTCTGAACATCAATGTATCCAGTGTTGTGTATCTATCGCGTGCAGCATTGCCCCATCTGGTGAAGTCGAAAGGTAATATTGTCAACATGTCGTCCATCGCAGGCTTGATGGGGCAGGCCTACACCTCAGCCTACTGCGCCACCAAAGGTGCAGTCATCATGCTCACAAAATCCATTGCGCTGGAATACGTCAAGCAAGGTGTACGCTGCAATGCCGTGTGTCCAGGTGGGGTGCAGACTGATCTGGCGAAGAATTTTTCGGCACCCGAGGATATCGATTTCAGCCTGATGTCGCGCTATATGCCACTGGGGGAAATGGCCGAAGCCGGTGATGTGGCCAAAACCGTACTGTTTCTGGCGTCTGACGATGCCAGTCAGATCAACGGCGTGGCTATGCCGCTAGATGGTGGTGTTTCCGCAGGCTAGTTGTGGCTGGCGGGGGTGTTGGCCGCCAGAATAGATTACAATAGCGTGCTTTCCAGTTGCGGCGGTCTTGGTATATTCTGCCGCGGCTTGGTTTTTTAACGTTTTGATATCTAAGGAATCGCAATGAGCTTTTTTATCTCCCAGGCCCACGCCCAAAGTGCCGGACAACAACCCCCACCGGGCGGCGAACTGTTTCAACTGGGTTTTCTGGTGCTGCTGTTTGTTCTGTTTTACTTTTTGGCCATCCGCCCCCAGCGCAAACGCCAGAAAGAGCATGCAGAGATGGTGGCAAACCTGGGCAAAGGTGATGAAGTGGTAACCAGCGGCGGTATTCTCGGCAAGGTCGTGCGTCTGGATGAAAATTATGTAGTACTGCAGGTGTCTGACAATATGGAACTCAAGTTTCAGCGTGTCATGATCAGTGCTGTGCTGCCCAAAGGCACCATCAAAGCGATTTAAGGTGTCTGAGCGTGAGTGAGCAACGCGTTTCAAACCCGCCCGGTTTGCCGACGATGCCACCCCGACTGGCGTTGGCGCAGCTGCCAACGCCACTGCAGCCGCTGGATCGCCTCTCCGAGTCTCTCAACCTGGGGCCGAGGCTGTGGGTCAAACGAGACGATCTGACCGGCAGCATGTTAACTGGCAACAAGGTTCGCAAGCTCGAATTTACGCTGGCCCAGGCGCTTGAAGAGGGCGCTGATACCATTATTACCTGCGGCGGTGTGCAGTCTAACCACTGTCGCGCTACCGCCTTGCTCTGCGCCCAACTGGGACTTCGCTGTCACTTGATATTGCGCGGCGAACCGGCGGCGTGTCCCGACGGCAATCTGATGTTGGATGTGTTGGCAGGCGCCCACATCGATTTTTATCCCGCCAGAGAATACCAGTCCCGTTTGTCGGCGCTGTTGGAGCAGGCTCGCAGCGACTATGCGCGCGCTGGCCGCCACGCCTTTATTATTCCCACCGGAGCGTCTGATGGAATCGGGGTTTGGGGTTACCTAAATGCTGCCCGCGAACTGGCACAGGATTTTATCGCCCTAAACATGACCCCTGAACATATTATCTGCGCCACCGGATCGGGGGGCACGCAGGCCGGACTGACGCTGGGCAACCAGTTGTATGGCCTCGGCTCGACCGTATGGGGTGTTAATGTCTGCGATGACGAAGCGTGGTTTTTGAATAAAGTCCACGCCGACGTGACCGACTGGAATAGCCGCTATCAGGCTGGCTATGACCTGCAGTCGCTGGATACCCGGGTCATTGACGGGTATGTTGGGCCGGGTTACGCGATCGCTGAGGCGCCCGTGTTTCATACCATCGCGCTGCTGGCGCGCACGGAGGGCCTGATTCTTGACCCGGTATACACCGGAAAGGCTTTTCACGGCATGATCGAAGAAATTCGCGCCGGTCGACTAGTAGGCGAGAATATTGTTTTTGTTCACACCGGCGGCAGTTTTGGTCTTTTCCCGCAGCGTGAGCAGCTCGCCGGGATTTTAAGTCACGCAGAATAACCAATAGAGGCAGTGCAGTATAACAATGATTGATCAGATGATCGGCGCAATCACAGCGCTCAACGGCTGGGTTTGGGGTGCGCCGATGCTGGTGCTGATTCTGGGCACTGGGCTGTACCTCATGCTTGGTCTCAAGTTCATGCCCCTGCGCAATATTGGCGCTGCCTTTCGCATGCTGTTTGCCGGTCGGCACTCCGACAGCGAGGGGGATATCACACCGTTTCAGGCATTGATGACGTCTCTGTCTGCCACCATTGGTACCGGCAATATAGCCGGCGTGGCTACCGCCATTGCGATTGGCGGCCCGGGCGCACTTTTCTGGATGTGGTGTACCGCACTGGTGGGTATGGCGACCAAGTATGCAGAAGCTGTGTGCGCCGTACAGTTTCGTGAGCGTGATGCCAATGGTGATTACTGCGGCGGGCCGATGTACTACATCAAAAACGGTCTTTCCCGTCGGTGGCATTGGTTGGCTATCGCGTTTGCCGTGTTTGGCTCGATCGCCGGTTTTGGCATCGGTAATGGAGTGCAGGCCAATTCGGTTGCTCACGCCATGGAAAGCAGTTTTGGGGTTGATCCACGGGTAACCGGCGGTCTGCTGTTGGTGGCCGTTGCTGCTGTGGTCCTGGGCGGCGTGCGTCGTATTGCTGAAGTGGCCGGTGTGCTGGTGCCGCTGATGGCGACCCTTTACCTGGCCGCCGGACTGGTGATCATTCTGTTGTCGATAACCGAATTGCCCGGCGTGATTGCGCTGGTGGTGGATTCCGCTTTTACCGGCACGGCTGCAACGGGTGGTTTTGCGGGCGCCAGCATCTGGATTGCGATTCAGTTTGGCGTAGCGCGCGGTATTTTCAGTAATGAAGCAGGGCTTGGCAGTGCGCCCATAGCTCACGCTGCCGCCAAGACCAACAGTCCGGTAAAACAGGGCATGGTGGCAATGCTGGGAACCTTTATTGATACCTTGGTAGTATGCAGCATTACCGGTTTTGTGATTTTGCTGAGTGGAGACTGGAGTACTGGCCTGAACGGCGCCGCGCTGTCAGCACAGGCCTTTAGTAGTGCGTTGCCCGGTGGAGAATATGTGGTGACCATTGGTCTGGTGCTGTTTGCGTTCACCACCATTCTGGGTTGGAACTACTACTGCGAACGCTGCCTGGTATATTTGTTTGGTGTCAAAGTGGAATTGCCGTTCCGGATTCTCTGGGTGCTCGCCATTCCGGTGGGCGCGGCCGCAAACCTGCAAACCATCTGGCTGGTGGCGGACACCCTGAACGCCATGATGGCCCTGCCAAACCTGATAGCCCTG
Organism: Litorivivens sp.; assembly: GCF_057445395.1. Taxonomy (NCBI): domain Bacteria; kingdom Pseudomonadati; phylum Pseudomonadota; class Gammaproteobacteria; genus Litorivivens; species Litorivivens sp. Next base: position 28,739 of record NZ_JBVBUV010000015.1, on the reverse strand, counting down.
CTATTGTTAAGCCCGGTAATTTTCAGGCTGACCAGAGAGTACTTTGCCAGTGCAGCGGCAACAACACGCTAGGCTCGAGCAGGTTTGAACGGCGGCGGGTCAACTATAGATTCGCGGCACGCGTTGGGTTACCCCGGTAAATAAGTGGTAGCTGATTGTGCCGGCGCGCGCGGCGATCGTGGCGGCGGGTAGTTCGTCGCCCCACATCGTGGCCACATCACCCACGTTGATTGGCGATGCAGCCTGGCTGATATCAACGCTGCAAATATCCATCGACACACGACCAACCAACGGAAACAGCTGTCCTTGTATGGACACGGGGCAACCGTTGCCCACTTGCCGAGGGTAGCCATCGCCATAGCCAATGCCAATAGCTGCAATGCGGCAAGGTGAGGTGGCTGTCCAGGTAGCGCCATAGCCAACCGAATCGCCCGCTCTTATGTCCTTGATGGCAATTACACGCGCCCGCAGCGACATGACGGCCCTAAGATCTGTCTCTATCGCCGTGGTGGGGTTATCCCCATACAGCATAATGCCGGGCCTGACCCAGTCGGCGTGACTTTCCGGCCAGGCAATAATGCCGGCGGAATTGGCCAGGCTGCGTTCCATATCGGGAGCCAATGAGGTGAGTGTGGCAAAACGCTTGATCTGCTGCTGAGTTATGGGCGAAGACGATTCATCCGCACTGCTGAAATGGGTCAATGCTTTCAGCCTGAATCTGCTGTCTTTTTGCAAACTCGACAGGGCCTGAGTAAATTCATCGGCGCTGAGGCCAAGGCGGTTCATGCCAGTATCGGCTTTGAGCCAGACTTCCAGTGGGTGATCGAGCTGGCTGGTGAGCAGTAGAGGCAGTTGATTGCCTTCGTGCAGCGTAATGGCAACGTTATTGTTGGCGCACCATTGCAAGGTCTCATGGTTGAGCAAAGTGCCCATTAGCAACAGCGGGCTGTTAATGCCGCGGTCCCGCAGTGCCACCGCTTCTTGGAATCGGGCTACGCCAAGCTTGTCTGCTTTGCCGGCGAGGGCTTTGGCGATGGCAGTCAGCCCATGGCCATAGGCATCAGCTTTGATCATGGCAACAACGCGAGAGTGGGGCGCGAGTGAACGCACGGTCGCGAGATTGTGGGTCAGGGCGGTCAGGTTTATATCGGCCCAGGCCGTATGGTTCATTGTTGAGTCTGCTGTGGTCTCGGATGGCCCCGCGAAAGTAGCGCGCCGCACGCATTACTGCAACAGGTGAATTCACGGCGCATTAAAAAATCGCTATGCTGCGTTCAATGCTGAGATATGTTTGGGGTAACCATGCCAAAGGGTTTTGAAGAGAAACTGGTGATATCACTTTCTTCGCGCGCCCTGTTTGATCTTGGCGAAAGCCATCGGGTCTATGAAGAGCAGGGGCTGGACGCCTATCAGGCGTATCAGATCGAACACGAAGATAAGGTTCTGGAACCCGGGGAAGCATACCCGTTGGTGCAGAAACTGCTCAATATTAATGAGCGACTTGGCGAGGAACGCGTTGAAGTCATCCTGTTGTCGCGCAATTCGGCCGACACTGGTCTGCGGGTATTCAATTCCATTGAGCATTATGGGCTCAAGATTTCGCGGGCCGCGTTTTGCGGCGGGGAAAGCCCCTACCGCTATATCAGTGCCTTCGGCTGTCACCTGTTTCTATCTACCCACGCCGACGATGTTCGCAACGCCCTGAATAACGGGGTGGCGGCAGCGACACTGTTGCCGCGAGGCAAGCGCCAGATCGATGAGACCGACCAGCTGCGCTTTGCGTTTGACGGCGATGCAGTGCTGTTTTCTGACGAGGCCGAACGCATTTTCAAGGAGCGAGGCCTGGAGGCCTTTGCTGCCAGCGAGCGGGCTGCGGCCAGAACGCCGCTGTCAGGTGGGCCGTTCAAGCCATTTTTGGCGGCTCTGAATCGCCTGCAATCGAGTTTCCCGCCGGACCAGTCACCGATACGCACCGCGCTGGTTACCGCGCGCTCTGCGCCAGCCCATCAACGCGTGATTTTGACACTGCGAGATTGGAAGATCAGAATCGACGAGTCACTGTTTCTGGGTGGTCTGGACAAGGGCGACTTTCTGCAGGCCTATGGCGCTGATGTATTTTTCGACGATCAGGCAACCCATTGCCAATCAGCCAGTCAACACGTGGCGACCGGGCATGTTCCGCACGGTGTGGCCAACGATTAAGACTTCAAACAATGGGTGAAATTGCAGTTATAAGCGACACCATGCTTATGACTGTACTACACTTTCGCTGAGTGCCATCAAAAACAAGTATCAGGCCATGAAGCTTCAGCAATTACGTTATATCTGGGAAGTTGCCCACCACGATCTGAATGTGTCTGCCACGGCACAGAGTCTGTTTACCTCCCAGCCGGGTATCAGTAAGCAGATTCGCCTGCTGGAAGACGAACTTGGCGTGGAGATCTTTGCCCGTAGCGGCAAGCATCTGACACACATTACGCCGGCAGGGGAGGCTATCCTGAAGGCTGCGGGCGAGGTGCTGCGTAAGGTAGAGGGGATCAAACAGGTTGCCCAGGAGTTCAGCGATGAGAGAAAGGGTGCGCTGTCCATTGCCACCACTCATACCCAGGCCCGGTATGCGCTGCCTCCAGTCATTCGCAAGTTTATGAGCAGCTACCCCGACGTGTCGCTGCATATGCACCAGGGTACGCCATTGCAGATATCGGAGCTGGCAGCTGATGGGACAGTGGATTTTGCGATAGCCACCGAAGCGCTGGAGCTGTTTGGCGACCTGATCATGATGCCTTGCTATCGCTGGAATCGGACGGTGCTGGTTCCCAAAAACCACCCGCTGACCCAGGTAGCGACCTTAAAGCTTAGCGATGTAGCCGAATATCCTATCGTGACCTATGTCTTCGGTTTTACCGGACGCTCTAAGCTGGACGAGGCGTTTATCGAAGAAGGGCTGTCCCCGAAAGTGGTCTTTACCGCAGCTGATGCGGACGTCATCAAAACCTACGTGCGGCTGGGGCTGGGTATCGGTATCGTGGCAAAAATGGCCTACGATCCCGAGCTCGACAAGGATTTGGTGCCGCTCGATGTGAGCCACTTGTTTGATGCCTCGGTGACCAAGATTGGATTCCGGCGAGGAACCTTCTTACGCGGTTTCATGTACGAGTTTATTGAGTTGTTCGCCCCGCACCTCACACGTGATCTGGTTGACGAGGCCTATCGCCGGCACAGTAAAAGCGAGATAGAGGAGCTGTTTTCGCACATTGAGCTGCCAGTGTACTAGGGTCTGCTCACGTTGCTTTCACGCGGCGAACTGGTTAGAGTGCTGCCCTTTTCAGCAAGGGAATTAGTCACGTGGAAATAGCCTGTCTTGATCTCGAAGGGGTTCTGGTACCGGAAATCTGGATCGATTTTGCCGAACGCACTGGTATTGATGCATTGAAGGCGACCACCCGCGATATCCCTGACTACGACGTGCTGATGAAACAGCGTTTACGTTTGCTTGATGAGCACAAGCTGGGGCTCAACGAGATTCAGGAAGTGATCGCCACCATGAAGCCGCTTGAAGGCGCCGCCGAGTTTACTGATTGGCTGCGCGAACGCTTTCAGGTGGTAATACTTTCTGACACGTTTTATCAGTTTGCCAAGCCGCTGATGGCGCAATTGGGTTACCCGACTCTGCTGTGTCATAACCTTGAAGTGGATGCGCAGAGCGGCCGGATTACTGACTACAAATTGCGTCAGGCCAACCCCAAGCGGCAAGCCATTGTCGGCTTTAAAAGCATGTATTACCGCACGATAGCCGCCGGTGATTCCTATAATGACACGACCATGCTGGCTGAAGCCGATGCCGGTATTCTGTTCCACGCGCCAGACAATGTGATCGCAGAGTTTCCACAGTATCCGGCGGTGCATACCTACGAAGATCTTAAGAAAGAATTCCTCAAAGCCTCAAATCGCGAGCTTGAGATATAAGTGAGCCTAGCGCCGGACGCAGCGCGTCCGGCACTAACCGATCAGGGTCTGTCTGTCAGGCTTTCTAGCAACACTCCCACCTTGTTCCAGGTTTCCTCGAACTCAGCCTCAACTTCGGAATCTGCCACGATCCCGCCGCCCGACCAGCAATAAATTTTGTCGTCTTCGCACAGCAGGGTACGAATGGCGATATTGCTGTCCATATTGCCGTTCAGATCAATATAGGCAATAGAACCACAGTAGATTGAGCGGTCGTGGGGTTCGAGTTCGTGAATAATTTCCATGGCCCGCCGTTTTGGCGCGCCTGTAATAGAGCCTCCGGGGAAGCATGCCGCCAACAGGTCCAGGGTGCTGTATCGCGATGCGAGCCGCCCGCTGATGGTGCTCACCAGATGGTGTACTGTCTGAAAGCTCTGCAACTCGAACAGCTTTTCTACGCGAATACTGCCGGGTTCACAGCAGCGGCCGATGTCATTGCGCAGCAGGTCAACAATCATCAGATTTTCGGCCCGGTCCTTTTCGCTTTGTGCGAGCGTTTCTGCCAGTTCGCGATCGCGCTCGGGGATAGGCGAGCGCGGTGCTGTGCCTTTAATGGGGGCCGTGCTGACCTTGCGCTCTTTAACCTCAATAAAACGTTCCGGTGAAAGACAGAGAACCTGGCTTTCAGGGAGCTCCAGGTAGGCCGACCAAGGTGCCGCCGCGATCATTCTAAGCTTGCGATAGGCCTGCCATGGGTCGCCCTGGTAATCGGCGCTAAAGCGGCGGGCGAGGTTGATCTGGTAGCTGTCGCCACTGTCGATATACCTCTTAACTTTATTGAATAATGCTTTGTATCTTTCTGAATTTACATGTGTTTCAAACTCTCCTTTAATGGAGAATCTAGGGTGTGCTGGTGGCTCATCAAGCGATGCCAGACGATCCTCGATCGACGTGAGCAGATTGCCCGGGGTAGCGGGGTGGCTCACCAGCCAGCGTTGTTTGTTGTGGTGATCAACGATAATTGCCCAACTGTAGAGGCCGGCATAGATATCGGGCATCCGGTAAGGGTTCTCGGCGCTGCCTACACCGGCAATATAGCGTCCACCATCGTAGCTCAGACTGGTAATGATGCCGGCGGTAAAGGGCAGGTCTGGGTGGTCACAGCTGGCCGCGGGGAGGGTGCTGTGAAGCGCAGCCAGTTCTCGGAATGACTTTTGAAAGTCTCTTTTACTGTCTGATTTATTTATGAAAAGGGTGTCTAATGGCGCTGCGCTAATGATGTCAAAGCGGCCCCGTTCCGAGTATGGCCAAGCGCTGTCGAGAAAGACCGGGCAGGGTAGATCACGCACCCGTTCAAACAGCAGGCTGCTGTCGGACTGATAGGTCAGTTCACGAACAGATAGTCGAAGCATAGGAGAGTTTGAACAGGTTTGTTGAATGCGTGTGGCTATTGTATCGAGCGCAACTTCTTGAAATCCAGCGACATTAACACTTAAGGCAATATTTAGTGTCCGCTTTGTACATTGACAGCGTCCCCCTATGCAATTAATGTTGTCGCCCGCCTGAAGCCGAAGAACACGGGCATAAGCCCTTGAATGCAAAAGTGTTCTTTGTCAACTTTCGATTCAAAAGAGTGGGCCGCTGAGTATTGATAGCAGCGGCAGGTGAGCGACTTCTGCCTACCTGAAACCAGCCCGCCACCATCGTCAGTTGCTTATACAAGCCTCAACTTTAGTTGCTGAGACAGGAAGCATGACAAAAAAATCGCAGATCGCCCCAACACTGACAAACCCTTTTGAACAGGCCCAGGATGTGGAGTTTACCGTTCCCGGTCAGCTCGACTACGACCCGGGCCTGTATGAAACCACCCTGAAAATGGGTCACGAATTGCTCAAGCTCCCCTATAAAGCGGCGGGTGTTAAGAGTATTCAGAAGCAGCACCAGAAAAAGCGCATGACCATCTGGGAGCGCATTCAGGTGCTCAAGGATGCAGGTACCGAACCGAAGATTCTTTACCAGAACTGGGGTAAGAACCTGGACGGTGCTTCATTGGTAACCGGCATAATTAAGGTTAACGGCCGCGATGTGGCGATTTACGGTCACGATTTCACCGTGCGTGCGGGTTCAATGGACGCCACTAACGGTAGCAAGCTGGCTCGCCTGTTTGAGCTGGCCGGCAAGCTCGGCGTACCGCTGGTCGGTATGAATGACTCTGCAGGTGCGTTTATCCCCGCCGGTGTTGGCGGCCTGGATGGCTATGCTGAAGCCTTTACCGCGCTTCGCCGAATCAATGGTGTGGTGCCGTCCATAATGTGCATGTTCGGCTACAATGCCGGCGGTGGTGCTTACCTGCCGCGCCAAGGCTCATTTGTTGTACAGCCTAACGACACGTTCTTTGGTCTTACCGGCCCCGGCGTTGTGAAATCGGTGCTCGGTGAAGATGTTACTGCAGACGATCTGGGTGGGCCAAAGGTTCACTCTCAATCCGGCGTAACTGACTTTGTAGTGCCCGATGAAGTGGCGGCCCTGAACAAGGTCAAGCAGCTGCTGAACTACCTGCCAAACAACAATAGTTCACAGGCACCGTTCCAACCCACCTCGGACCCGATTGACCGCAAAACCTGGGATATCGACCTGCTGCTGAAGAAGTCATTCAACAGCCCGACCGGTTTCAACACGCCGTTTGATATCAGCATTATCATCCAGCAACTGTGTGACCACGGCGATTACTTTGAAGTGCAGCCCGAGCGTGCCCGCAACACCATTACCGCCTTTGGCCGTATTGGCGGCAACGTGGTGGGTTTTGTCGCTAACAACTCGGCCGTGGCCTCCGGCCAGATCGATATCGGAGCGGCTTACAAAAACGCCCGTTTTATTCGCTTCTGTAACGTCTACAATATTCCGGTGATGTTTATGGAAGACACCACCGGCTTCCTGCCCGGTCGTGAGCAGGAAGAGGGCGGTATTGTTCAGGCCGGTCGCGCCATGCTCGACTCCATCGTCGATCTGCGTACACCGCGTTTCCTGATCATCATCCGCAACGCCTTTGGCGGTGCCTACGCCTCTTTCAACAACTACCCGACTGGCGCCGACTTTGTCTGCGCGCTGCCGACCACTCGCCTTGCGGTGATGGGCCCGGCCGGTGTTGAGTATGTGTACAAGGATGAGCTGCGGGCTATTCGCAACACACTGAAAGATCGTGTAGCCAAGGCCATGAAACAAGGGCTTTCAGAGAAAGACGCGAAAGCTGAAGTGGCTGCCTGGCAAAAAGCGCAGGAAGCCGAGCTGGCCCTGCGTTATGAGCGCGAGCTGATGAACCCCAATGAGGCTCTTAGCCTCGGATCCATCTCACAAATTGTCATGCCGTCGGATCTGCGACAGGTCATCGCTGAGCAATTGCAATTGCACTTGGCGAACTACAAGCCCGAACCCATGGGCGGACCGCAACGCGAATTCCACTAACGTCGCAGAACTGGCTAACCGGATTACAAGGGGAACACACTCGTGCAAAGCAACAACTACTATCTGAACAACCCGCTGATCCATAAGGATCGCAAACTGTCCAATGCATCCTCTGAGTGGGTGCGCAGCTTTTCCTGTGAAGATCTGAAACCGCTGATTATCTGTCGTGGCCCGATTCGCAAAGAAGCGATGGACGTGTTCGATGAAATGGGTATTAACGGTTATGGCATTCTGCTGTCCGAGAAAGACTCTATCACCTACACCAACGCGCTGGCGCCGGAATTGCGTAGCTTGACGGACCCTGATCGCGTTCACCGCGTACCCGATTACACGGGTGCCAATAAAGAGGAGCGCACCAAACGCATTCAGCAGATCGTTCGCATCGCCAAAGACAATGGCTATAACTCGATATTTGCGGGTTACGGCTTTATGTCAGAAGACGCGGAAATGGTTGAGGCTATGGAAAAGGCCGGCCTGAACTTCATCGGCCCCTGTTCCTACACCCAGAAAGCGGCGGGCATGAAAGACCAGGCCAAGCGCACTGCACTGGAAACCGGTGTGTCAGTTACACCCGGTGTAAACAATGCCACCAGTCTGGCACTGTTTGCGAAATACGGGAAAAACGGTCTCGAGAAATGCGCTAAAGACCACAAGCTGAAAGTTGATTTTGGCAAGTGCAAGGATGACGAAGAGAAAGCGTTGGCGCTGCTGGCTGCTTCCTACGATGCGGGCATCGATATCATCGACGCCAAGGATATCGGTGAAGCACTGAAGCAGGAAGCCAAACGCATGCTGACGGAGAAGCCTAATAACCGCTTCCGTCTGAAGGCCATTGCCGGTGGTGGCGGCAAGGGGCAACGTATCCTGCAGTCTGCCAACTCTTACAAAGGTAAGAGCCTTGAAGAGCGTGTCGAGCAAGCCGCGGCTAAAGTACCTTCACTGGTACTGGAGTGCTTGATCGAGCTCAAAACCAACGGTGTGGGCGATAACAAAAACGTCCTTATCGAAATGAATATAGAAACAACCCGACACCAGGAGATCCAGGTGGTGGGCAATGGCGAGTGGTGCATGACCATGGGTGGTCGCGACTGCTCATTGCAAATGCATGAACAAAAGCTGCTCGAAGTCTCGGTTACTGTTGAGGAGCTGGAAGCCGCCATAGAGGAAGCCAAGGCGGCTGGGCGAAAAGCCGAACTAGCCCAGCTAAAGAAAGACCTAGAAATCCTGCAGCGTATGGAGGAAGAAGGGGCTGTCTTTGGCGAAGCGGTGAAGCTGGATTCGGTGGGAACCTTCGAGTGTATCGTCGACGGTGAATCGCATTATTTCATGGAGATGAACACCCGAATTCAGGTAGAGCACCGCGTTACCGAGCTTTGCTACAAGCTCAAGTTCACCAATCCCGATGATCCGAACGATTTCTTTATCGCCGAGAGCCTGGTCGAGGTGATGGCGCTGCTGGCCCGTCACGGCAAGCGACTGCCTAAGCCCGAGCGTATCGTGCGTGAACCTGCATCGGTTGAAGCGCGTATGAACGCCACCAACCAGGCCCTGCAGCCTCATGCGGGTGGCATTATCGAGTACTGGTCCGACGCGCTTGAAGGCGAGATCCGTGACGATCAGGGTATTTCCTTGCACAACCCGGATACGGATGTGTTCATGAAATACCACCTGGCCGGTGCCTACGACTCCAACATCGCCCTGCTGCTGACGACAGGCCAGAACCGTCTGGATAGCTACACCAAGCTGGCGGAAATCTTGCGTCGCACTGAGCTGCGGGGCAAGGATCTGGCGACCAACCTGCAGTTTCATTATGGCCTCGTGTACTGGTTTCTTGGCAATGGCATCAACGCCAGACCCAGTACTCGCTTTATCGTGCCGTACCTGACCGCTGTGGGTGAGCTGAAAGAAGCAGCGTCACAAGTTGATCTCGATTTTGCCTACGGCCAGATCAAGAAAAAGTATCTTGCGGAAGCCGACGCCAAGACCGCGAAAGACTGGGCCGCAGCACTGGATATGAAGCAGCTGCTGATTACCCGTCCGCTGGAGAGACTGTTCGCCGAGCCGCATTTTATGGCGGGCTGGCTGAGTGTTCACAAAGATGTGGTTAAGATCAGCAAGAAGACCGTCACTTGGTCGGTCAATCCCATCGAGCTATTGGGCGAGCTCTACCACTTCCTGAACATGAATTACGAAGCCGGCAAGCCTGCGCGTCATATGATCTGGGATCATGACAACGATGTACTGCAGGCGGCGCTGAGCTTTTATCAGACGCTGAAAGAGAAATTGGGTACTGAAGACTTTGCTGAGCTTGATAAAGCGCTGTCAGCTGACAAAGCGCCTAAAGGCATCACCAAAAAGCAGTGGACCCAGGCACAGCAGGCGCACGCGGGTTATCAGGCGGGTACCGAACTGCTGGCCGTATTGGCCTATATCGCAGGCAAAACCCGATTCTATGATCTGAAAGTGAATGCGGACCTGAGCATTACTATTCCGGATCGGCTGACCGAGAAAGAACTGCAGGATCGCATGGCGAAGGTGCTCGTGCCGCCGCCAGCGGCGAAATCAGACGAAATACTCGCGGCCAGCGGTGGTATGTTCTATCCCCGTGAAGCGCCCGGCATGGATGTGTTTGTTAACGAGGGCGATCACTTCGAAGCCGGCGATGTGCTTTACATTGTTGAAGTTATGAAGATGTTCAATAAGGTTGTAGCACCGTTCTCCGGAACCGTAGACAAATGTCTGATCGATGGCGACGGTGTGATCATCAAGAAAGGCCAGCCAGTCTTCAAAGTCACACCGGATGAGAAAATCGTGATTGAAACGCCCGAAGAAATTGCGGAACGCCGCAAGGCCAAAACGGCTGATTTTCTGAAAGCGATCGTGTGATTCGAGCCGGCCAGGTGCCTGTTTTCAGGTATCTGGCCGGAACATCTCGCACTGTTTCGGCGCAAATGCGCTCAACCCCATCGATTTACGCTGACAGGTAATTCCTTATGATCACTGCACTTGACCATATCGCCATCGCCGTTCCCGAGCTGGAAAAGGCAATTGCGCGTTTCAAGGAAGATTTCCAACTGAATTTTGAAGGGACGGAAGACGTGCTGGATGCCAAAACGTCCACCGCATTTTTTCCGGTACCGGCTACCAGTATTGAGCTGGTTCACCCCTTGAATGGTGAAGGCCCCATTGCCAAATATCTGGAAAAGAAGCCCGGCGGCTTGCATCACATCTGCTTTCGCAGCGATAACATTGAAGAAGATGTTGCGCGCTTGAAAGCCAAGGGCTACCAATTCCTGTCCGATGCCCCCAGCCCGGGTGCTCACAATTCCAAAGTCATTTTTATACATCCGAAAAGCTGCGACGGCGTGCTGGTAGAGATAAACCAGCCCGGTGACGATCACTAACGCACGCTCACACTGACAGATACGACCGCAGGTAAACAGACATGGCAGACAAAGACTACGTAGCACCCGAGGCGACCCGTGACGCCTGGGAAGAGATGGCCAACAAACAGATGAGCAAGGGCGGTAAAAGCCTGGATGATCTGGTATGGCATACGCCGGAAGGCATTGATGTCAACCCGCTGTACAGCAAGAAAGACGTCGAGGCGCTGCCCTACACCGATACCATGCCGGGTATGGAGCCCTTTATACGCGGGCCGCAGCCTACTATGTATGCCGGTCGTCCGTGGACCATCCGTCAGTACGCGGGTTTCTCTACAGCAGAAGAATCGAATGCGTTTTACCGCAAGGCTCTGGCGGCAGGTGGTCAGGGTGTGTCGGTTGCCTTTGACCTGGCTACCCACCGTGGCTATGACTCGGATCACCCTCGGGTAACGGGTGATGTGGGTAAGGCGGGTGTTGCAATTGACTCAGTCGAAGACATGAAAGTGTTGTTCGACGGCATTCCGCTCGACAAGGTCTCGGTGTCCATGACCATGAACGGCGCGGTATTGCCGGTGTTGGCTGGCTATATAGTTTCGGCGGAAGAGCAGGGCGTCAGCCAGGACCAGCTGTCGGGTACCATCCAGAATGATATTCTCAAAGAATTCATGGTGCGTAACACTTACATCTATCCGCCGCAGCCGTCGATGAAAATCATTGGCGACATTATTGCCTATGCGTCGGATCATATGCCGAAGTTCAATACCATCTCCATTTCCGGTTACCACATTCAGGAAGCCGGGGCTGACGCGGCACTTGAGCTGGCCTACACGCTGGCTGATGGCAAAGAGTATATTCGCACCGCACTCGCTGCCGGACTTGATATAGACAAGTTTGCGGGCCGTCTGTCCTTTTTCTGGGGCATTGGCATGAACTTCTATATGGAAATTGCCAAGTTGCGTGCCGCACGTTTGCTGTGGGCGCGCATTGTCAGTGAGTTTAATCCCAAAAACCCGCGCTCAAAAATGCTGCGTACTCACAGTCAAACTTCCGGCTGGTCGCTGACCGAGCAGGACCCATACAACAACGTGGTGCGTACCACTATTGAAGCAATGGCTGCCGTGTTTGGCGGTACCCAATCGCTACACACCAACGCACTGGATGAGGCGATCGCACTGCCGACGGAATTTTCGGCCCGTATTGCCCGAAATACCCAGCTGATTATTCAGGAAGAAACCGGTATCACCAAGGTCGTTGATCCTTGGGGTGGTTCCTACATGATGGAATCGCTGACAAATGATATCGCCGAGAAAGCCTGGGAGCTGATTCAGGAAGTTGAAGAAAAAGGCGGCATGGCCAAAGCCATAGAGACTGGCATGCCCAAACTGCGTATTGAAGAATCGGCGGCTCGCAAGCAGGCCCGTATCGACCGCGGCGAAGACGTGATTGTGGGTGTGAATAAATACCGTCTCGACACTGAAGACGATATGGATATTCTCGATATCGATAACGAGAAGGTTCGCAAATCTCAAGTGGCGGCACTTGAGCGTATCCGCGCCAGCCGCGATGAAAAGGCCGTTGAGGATGCACTGGAGGCCATCTATCAGTGCGCAGTCAGCGGTGAAGGCAACCTGCTGGACCTGGCTGTGAAAGCCACACGTGTGCGTGCTACTGTGGGCGAAATATCCTTTGCCATGGAGCGAGAATTTGGTCGCTTCAATGCGCAGGCTCAAACGGTATCCGGAGTGTACGGCAGCGCTTATCAGAACGACGACAACTGGAATGAAATTTCCGCCGATATCGAGGCGTTTTCCGAGAAGCACGGCCGTCGGCCTCGCATGCTGGTCTGCAAAATGGGGCAGGACGGGCATGATCGCGGCGCCAAAGTAATCGCAACCGCTTTCGCCGATGTGGGTTTCGATATAGACCTTTCGCCCATGTTTTCAACCCCTGAAGAAGTCGCCAAGCAGGCCATCGAAAACGACGTTCACGTCGTTGGCGTATCGTCCCAGGCAGCGGGCCATAAAACTCTGGTGCCGGCCCTGATTGAGGAGCTTAAAAAGCAGGGCGCTGGCGACATCATCGTGGTTGCCGGTGGCGTTATCCCCAAGCAGGATTATGACTTCCTGACCAAGGCCGGTGTAAAAGGTATCTTTGGACCGGGTACCCAGATACCCAAGGCCGCGCGTGACGTGCTGGATGCGATTAACGCGAACTACAAGGGTTAGGCTAGCTTAACGGTAGCGGGGGCAGAGCCAATTTAACTGACAGCGTTAAATTGGTTCCGACCCCGAACGGTGCTGCCCGTCCATAGGTAAGTGGTCTCGACGCGGCAGAGGACGGGGCAGGCCACTTTTTCGCCTCCCAGAATTTGCTCTGACCCCTGCTAACCGAAACCACCTAAACCAAAGCAGAGCTACAACCCATGCCCATTGATATCGACCAACTCCGACAAGGCAATCGTCGGGCTCTCGCCAAGGCCATCACGCTGGTTGAAAGCAAGCGGCCAGAGCACCGCGAAGAAGCCCAGCGGCTGCTTGAAGCCGTTCTGCCGTATACCGGCAACAGTATTCGTGTCGGTATTACGGGTATTCCCGGTGTTGGAAAATCGACCTTTATTGAAAGTTTTGGCCAAACTGTTATAGAGCAGGGCAAGAAAGTGGCAGTGCTTGCCGTTGACCCCAGCTCACCCATTGCCGGGGGCTCCATCCTTGGGGATAAAACCCGAATGGAAGAGCTGTCGCGAATGGATAATGCCTTTATTCGTCCGTCGCCGTCGGAAGGCGCGCTCGGTGGGGTGGCGCTGAAAACCCGGGAGACTATGCTGCTTTGCGAGGCGGCCGGCTACGACGTGATTCTGGTAGAAACTGTCGGGGTAGGGCAGTCTGAATATGAAGTGGCCAGTATGGTCGATTTTTTTATGGTGCTGATGCTGCCAAACGCCGGTGACGAATTACAGGGCATTAAGAAAGGAATCATGGAATTGGCTGATGCTCTGGTAATTAACAAGGCCGATGGCGACAGTATTCATATGGCGCAGCAAACCCGGCGTCATTACCAAAATGCACTGCATTTGTTGCGTCATACTACGTTCTGGACGCCACAGGTTAAAACCTGTTCGGCGCAAAAGAAGGAAAACATCGACGAAGTCTGGGGCATGATCTCCGACTACCAGGTCGATGCTATCAAGAATCACGCATTTCATGAAAAACGTGCCCGCCAGGCACAAGAATGGATGCACAAACTTCTGCACGAAATGCTGGATCTGAAACTGAAGCAGAATCCGGATGTGAAAAAGCAGATGCCGGTACTCGATCGTCAGGTGACGGAAGGCAAGACCACGCCCTACCTGGCCGCCAAATCGTTGATTGACCTGTTGTTCAAGGGCTAGAAATGAAAGACGTTGCCCACAAACTCACCGAGTTTGTCCAAGCCCATCTACCGACAGCACGGGCGCTTGAAATAGAAGTTGCTGATTATGACAGCGAGTCACTGACGCTGCGCGCACCACTTGGCCCGAGTATTAATGACAAGCACACCGCCTTTGGTGGCAGCCTCTATGTGGTTGCGGTTATGGCTGGCTGGGGCATGGTTTACCTGCGTTGCCGTGAAGCGGGCATAGACCCGAATATTGTGGTGGCAAAAGGTGAAATTGAATATCACGCGCCGGTGCCGACCGATATCGTAGCGTCGTCGATAGCCCTGGAAGAGAGTGAGTGGGACGCTTTTTTTCAGCACTTTGACGAGCGCGGCAAGTCTAAGATAGAGCTGCGCACGCAAGTGTTGCAGGACGGCAAGCCTGCGGTCAGCTTTAAGGGTTTGTACGCCATTATTGGTCTGGCGCCGAATCTCTGATCGCGCGCCATGCCGGCCTGATGTACTAAAATTTCAGGAACCTGCCCGAGCTTCCCGGTTCACTCCCCATAAACAAAGTGCCGCAAATCTTCAATGTTGGCCATGCCGTCCTTGTAACCCAGTTGAATGAGCCGCTCGCTGAATTCGTGGGTAAATAGCAGATAACTGGCAACGTTAACGCCGCCGCTATAGCGAGTGCCGCTACTGCGGAAGAAGGTTTTGATGCTGCGCGGCAGGCCGTCGACATATTCATCGGCCAGTGCATCGATATCTTCCGAGGGCGATATGACCAGGGCATCGATCGGCCGCAGCTGGTGTTCAGTAAAAGAGTCCTGCGGGGGCATCAAGCGAATCAACTGATTGATCCTTTCAAGACGTTCGATATCGGTTTCGATGCTGTCCACAAAGGCGCTGTTTAGCAGGTGGCCGATAATCTGCCCAAAGGCGGGAGAGGTTATTTTTCTGGGCAATCGTTTGTATTCACGACGGTGGCCGTTCGCCGGGATAATCAGCACTTTATCTGCACCCAGGTGCAGCGCTGGACTGATAGGGGTGAGCTGGCGCAGCGCGCCATCGCCAAAATAGTGCTTGCTGATTTTTTCCGGAGGAAAAATAGTGGGAATGGCGGTAGACGCCATTACATGTGACAGATCAATCGGCGTGGGGATGCCCTGTCGGCGCCAACGCTGCCATCCAGCGCGCTCAGGGCCGCCCTGGAAAAAGCTCAGCGACACACCCTGGGTGTAGTCCATCGCCGTTACGCTGAGTGCGTCAAGGTGGCCATCGGCGAGATTGCGGGATATCGCACCGAAATCCAGTTTTTCCCTCAGCAGCTCACGCAATGGTGTATTGTCGAGCAGACCCACCGGCCGGCCCACGGCGACGCCGGCATTGAACAGCGAAATCAGTAGCCGCCAGGCATTTCTGAGAACTCCCAGAAAGTCCGAGCGGTAGATCTGATCGGTTGACAGTTGCGACCAGAGCGATTCCAACCAGTGAGCGGCGTCCACAAAATCATTGGCACGGGAGGCCAGTGCGACGGCGTTGATGGCACCCGCCGACGTGCCGCAAAGCACCCGATAGGGATTGGTGGTGCGATCGCCGTGCAGTGTCGCCAGAGCTTTGATAACGCCCACTTGGTAGGCGGCCCTTGCACCGCCGCCAGGAAGCACCAGGCCAATAGCGTGGGAGGATTCGTTGAGTTCTTGCTTCATTATTTGCTGTGTCCGCGCAAGCCAGTATCTACCAGTATTCTGGTCGCAATTTCTTCAATCGAAGCGTGCGTGGAATCAATATACGGAATGCCAAAGCGCTTGAACATCACCTCGGCCTGGCGTACCTCATATTCACATTGAGACAGAGTGGAATAGCGGGCATTGGCGCGGCGCTCGGTACGGATCATTGCCAGTCGTTCCGGGTCAATGGTCAAGCCATACAGTTTATTGCGATAAGCTGCCAGCGGCCTCGGAATGCGACCGTTGTCCAGATCATCGTCGGTGAGCGGATAATTGGCGACAAATACACCGGTCTGCAATGCCAGGTAGAGGCTGGTTGGGGTTTTGCCACTGCGTGATACACCGACCAGAATCAGTTCTGCCAGGTTGTAGCGATCAATCTTGGCACCGTCGTCGTTATCCAGCGCATAGTTCACCGCGTCAATACGGTGTTTGTAGTTGGTTTCATTGGTGACGCTGTGTGCGCCGCCGACGGTAAATGACGACTTGATACCCAGGGCATCCTCAAGCGGCGAAAGGAAGGTTGAGAGGATGTCGACTGTGAATCCTTCACTATTTTTAATGATATCGCGAACTTCTGAGTTAACAATGGTATCGAAGATTATCGGCGCCACGCCGTCCCTGGCGGCCACGCGATTGATTTTCTCGGCCGCGGAGTGGGCTTTGGCGGCGGTGTCGATGTAAGGCAGGATGACCCGCTCAAACTGAAGGCCCTCAAATTGGGCCAACAGGCTCGATCCCAGGGCCTCAGCCGTGATTCCCGTGCTGTCAGAGATGAAAAAGGCGGTTCGTTTTTTATTTTCTGTCACAATCAAGAGGCTCTTGCAGGGCGAATTTCTGTCTGAATTCCAGTATCATACGCGAACTTTTAACCACGTACCTTATGCACTAGAGGAACCCGTTTTGTCTGAATACGTACTTTGGTTTCAAGAACTCGGCATGGCAGACGTCGATCGTGTGGGCGGCAAGAACGCATCGCTGGGCGAAATGATCAGCGAGCTTTCAGGCGCTGGCGTCTCAGTGCCTGGTGGTTTTGCGACCACGGCCTCTGCCTATCGGGATTTTCTCCAGCAAAGCGGACTGAACGAGCGCATCAAACAGCGCTTGGAAGGCCTCGATGTCGATGACGTGAAAACCCTGCTGGAAACCGGCAAGGATATCCGTCAGTGGATCATTGATACACCGTTTCCGGCCGAGCTTGATGCAGCCGTAAACGAGGCTTTCGCTGAATTGGCTGAGGGCAACGTCGACATTGCGGTGGCGGTGCGTTCCTCGGCAACAGCTGAAGACCTGCCAGATGCGTCTTTCGCAGGTCAGCAGGAAACCTTCCTCAATATTCGCGGCTTGGACAACGTTAAGGTAGCGATCAAGGAGGTCTTTGCATCGCTGTACAACGACCGCGCCATTGCATACCGGGTGCATAAAGGCTTTGAGCATGCGGATGTGGCGTTGTCAGCGGGTATTCAACGCATGGTGCGCTCCGAAATTGGCGCCAGTGGCGTCATGTTCAGCATGGATACCGAATCCGGTTTTGACGGGGTTGTATTCATTACGGCGTCCTATGGGCTGGGTGAAACCGTAGTGCAGGGGTCAGTGAACCCCGACGAATTTTATGTGCATAAGGCGCTGCTTGAAGGCGGCAAACACGCCGTCCTGCGCCGCAATCTGGGTGCCAAAGCCATTAAGATGATTTATGGCAGCGAGGCCTCTGCGGGCAAATCTGTGCAGACTGTTGATGTCGAGGATGCCGAGCGCAACCGTTTCTGCATCACGGATGAAGAGGTGATGGCGCTGGCGCAACAGGCGCTGATAATCGAAAAACACTACCAGCGTCCGATGGACATCGAGTGGGCCAAAGATGGTGACACTGGCGAGCTGTTCATTGTTCAGGCTCGACCGGAAACCGTCAAAAGCCAGGAATCCGCCAATCTGATGGAGCGTTACCTGCTCAAGGAAAAGGGCAAGGTGGTCTGCGAAGGACGATCTATCGGGCAGCGTATTGGCAGTGGCCCGGTGCGGGTAATCGCCGATCTTTCTGAGATGGACCAGGTGCAAAAGGGCGATGTTCTGGTTACAGATATGACCGATCCCGATTGGGAGCCGATCATGAAGCGAGCCTCTGCGATTGTCACAAATCGCGGAGGGCGCACCTGTCACGCGGCCATCATTGCACGCGAACTCGGCATTCCTGCGGTGGTTGGCTGTGGTGATGCAACTCAAGTGCTTAAAAGCGGGCAAGAGGTTACCGTCTCCTGCGCCGAGGGTGATACGGGTCTTGTTTACCAGGGCTGCCTGGATTTTGACATCAGCCGCAATGAGCTCGATACCATGCCGGAGCTGCCCTTCAAGATTATGATGAATGTGGGTAACCCGGACCGTGCGTTTGATTTTCAGGCTTATCCCAACGCCGGCGTCGGCCTGGCACGGCTGGAATTTATCATCAATCGCATGATTGGTGTTCACCCGAAGGCGCTGATGGACTACGACGAGTTGCCGCGTGATGTGCAGCAGGCCGTCAGCCGTCGGATTGCGGGTTACCCCTCGCCAGTGGACTTCTACGTTGAAAAGCTGGTGGAAGGCATAGCAACCATTGCCGGTGCTTTCTATCCGGAGCGGGTGATCGTGCGGATGTCGGATTTCAAATCCAACGAATACGCCCATCTGATTGGCGGCACGCTGTACGAGCCAGAAGAAGAAAATCCGATGTTGGGTTTCCGTGGTGCCGGCCGTTATATCTCAGAATCGTTCCGCGAGTGTTTCCGCCTGGAGTGTCGCGCCCTGAAAAAAGTGCGCGACGAGATGGGCCTCACCAACGTGGAAATCATGGTGCCCTTTGTGCGCACGGTGGGTGAAGCCAAGCAGGTTATGGAGCTGTTGGCTGAAAATGGGCTCAAGCGCGGCGAGAATGGCCTGAAAGTTATCATGATGTGTGAGCTGCCAGCCAATGCCTTGTTGGCGGACCAGTTCCTTGAGCACTTTGATGGTTTCTCGATTGGCTCTAACGATCTGACCCAGCTTACGTTGGGCCTGGATCGCGATTCTGGACTGGTGGCGCACCTCTTTGACGAGCGCAATGATGCGGTTAAAGTGTTGCTGAAAAACGCTATTGACGCGTGCAAGAAGCAGGGCAAGTATATAGGCATCTGCGGACAGGGGCCGTCAGACCACGCGGACTTTGCACTGTGGCTAGTAGAGCAGGGGATAGACAGCGTTTCGCTGAACCCTGATTCAGTACTCGATACCTGGATGTTCCTCAGCGAACAGTTGCCTAAAGCCGAGTCCTGATCCCTCCCCCAGCCCGTCGTGTCCTACTGTCGCTGCCTTGTGCGACGACAGTGGGACAAAATTCCGCCGCAGTCACTATAAAAAAGGAAAGGGACGATGCGGTATTACGCGCTGGAAAAGCTTATCAATCTCCATGACGGTTACCGTAAAACCTTCAAGATTGATGAGTATCATCTTTTGCTTATTCAGGAGGAAGGAGAGCGCTTTCTCGTCGACGCCTACTGCCCGCACCGCGAGCATAGTCTGATTGATGCCACGGTGTTCGGCGATACCATAACCTGCCCCCATCACCGCTACCAATTCCATCTTGCCACCGGTGCCGTTCTGGAGCGCACCGAAGAGCCCTGCCAAAACCTGCGCTGCTATCCACTTGTCGAAGAGGGGCGCGAAGTAGGTGTAGTGTTATAGTGGTAATTGTCCCTACGTTTTTGCCGAGTGGAATTTTACCGAAGAAGGTTGCTCGTCAACTAGGTTAAATCACTATACGCTGGCGCGCTTTTGTGGCGGCCTGGCGAAGTTTCAAGGAGGTTGTCTTGCGCAACATCGTATACACCGCGCTGTGTGTATTTTTAATAGGCTTGGCCCATGCCGAAAACTATAAAAACACCATTCAACGACTTACCAGCGCCGGTAGTCTCCACTCGCCCGTCAGTGTTTCGCGGGTTTATGAAAAGATGCCCGCGCCAATTTGGAACGCTGCCCGCATGGAGAGCCTGTTGCAGGCTATTGCCGGCAGTGCAAGCCACGGGCTTGAACCGGCCGATTACCATCTCGGCGTGCTAAGTTCGCCCGGCAATACCAGTGAACGGGATGTGTACGCCACCGACGCCTACCTGACACTGGCGGGGCACCTACTTGGCGGGCGTATCGATCCAGTGTCACTGGAACCCACCTGGACCGCAAAAGGGCGTGAGCGAGATTTACCGGTCTACCTGATGGAAACTATTGATACTGTCAGTCCGGCCGCTTCACTGGATCAGCTGGCTCCCTCCCAGCCGCGCTACGCGCGCCTGCGTGACGCGCTGGCTCACTTTGAGAAAATCGCGGGGGAAGGTGGCTGGCCTACCGTTCGTGGCAGTGGTCTCCTCAAGCCGGGACATCATGCCGCCTGGGTGCCATCATTACGCGCCCGCATGCGAGCCAGTGGTGATTATAACGGCACACCGCAGGAGGCAACGCTTTACGATGCTGAGCTGGTGCACGCGGTGAAAATTTTCCAGGTGCGATCCAACCTTGAGCCAGACGGTATCGTCGGCCCGATTACTCTGAAAAATCTAAACCAGTCGGCTCAGGACAAGGTAAACAAGATCAAGGTCAATCTTGAGCGCTGGCGCTGGCTTCCCGATGATATGGGCTACCGCCATATCCGAGTGAACATCGCGGACTACCGTCTGGAGGCGCACGAAGGCACAAACGTGAAAGAAATATTTGACGTTGTAGTCGGTCGTACCTACCGCCAGACGCCAATATTTTCTGCCAATATGTCCTATCTGGTACTAAACCCCTGGTGGGAAGTGCCGCGCAAGCTGGCACGGCAGGATCTGTTACCGAAATTTCAGAAGACCCCTGAGATTATCCGGGAGTTGGGTTATCACATCCTTGACTCACAGGGGCAGTCGGTTGACCCCTATGCGGTCGACTGGAAAGCCATCCCGGCGGCGCGCTTTCCATATCGTGTTCGGCAGGAACCAGGCGGAAAAAATGCCTTGGGCCGCGTCAAATTCATGTTTCCCAATCAGCATGAGGTTTATTTGCACGATACCCCGTCACGGGACCTGTTCGCCAAGGTTCGACGGGACTTTTCATCCGGTTGTATCCGGGTGAGCGACCCGATGGACCTCGCCGCGTGGGTGCTTAAAGCGACTCCGGGATGGAGCGAGGACAAGGTGCTGGATGTAGTTGCTTCAGGCAGGGAGACCAGCGTGAGGCTAAAAGACCGCATCCCGGTACATTTGCTGTACTGGACTGTGGTGGTTAATGACGAAACGGGTGATATCCGTTTCATTGAGGACATCTATGAGCGCGATGACAAAATCTGGGCGGCTATCCAGAATCGGTAGCTTTACTGGTCGTTACTGGAAAGTTTGTGCGGCCCTACTGCTACTAGCCAGACATTCTCTAGCCTATGGCTTTGATTCGGGTGAGGCGGGCTTTACCGCGGTGGTAGGTGGACTGCAGGTTCCCTACAAAGTGATGGCGGTTACCGCGATGCCGGGCGAAGAGCTGGTTATCAAGGTGCCCAAGGCTACGGCCGCCACCGCGGCGATGGGCACGCTGGTAAAAGACAGTGAAACCCGCTACCGCTGGACAGCACCGCAGCGCAGTGGCCTGGTGACGCTGGAACTGACCCGTGCCATTGAACAGCAGCGTATGACGCTCAATATCTTTGTGCTGCGGCCCACCGCAGACATCCGGGACGATAAGCTCGACGGCTATCGCATAGGTCAGTATCCCCAGCAGGCCTATCGCGGATTGGCCGCCTATGAAGCGCCATCCGGGCTGGTCGAGGTGACCTCGGCAGTGATGGATACGCCGCTATCCCCACACTTTACGCTGCGTCAGTTTCTGTGTAAGCAAGCAGCGGTGAACGGTAAGGAGTTCATGTTGTTTCGGCCCGAGCTGCTGCTCAAACTCGAAACTATTTTGCGAAAAATCAATGAGCGCGGGGTAACGGCAGATACGCTGTTTATCATGAGCGGTTATCGCACGCCGCACTACAATGCGAGCATTGGTAATTCGAAAAATTCGCGCCATATATATGGTGGTGCTGCCGACTGGTATGTGGACATGTCACCGAAAGACGGGCGCATGGATGATGTAAACCGCGATGGCAAGATAGACCGGAAGGATGCGGGCTACCTGTATTCGCTGGTCGAAGGGCTCAGTAAGGAATCAGAATGGTTTAAAGGCGGTATTGGTGAGTATGGTAGCACCGCCAGCCATGGACCGTTCGTACATGTCGACGTCCGCGGGCAGCGCGCTCGCTGGGGACGCCGCTAGTTACAGGCTGAGTCGGCGCAGGCGAGGGTCTTCCTGCGCCAGGTTCCAGAGCATGTCGAACTGCAGGATATAGTTAAGCGCGCTGGGCCGGTTACTGAAATCGGCCCAGTGAGCATTGGGCTCATTTCGTTTGGAAACTATCAACCCCGCGTTATCTGCCACCAGAAACTCTTCCTCCGCTTGACCCGCCTGATCTTCTGGCAGGGCGCGCAGCAAAATAGAAGTATTCAGCCGCTGTTGCAGTTCGAGCAGTCGATGGCCTCGGCCAGTAAGTTGGTCCGGACGTAATACCAGAATACGAATCTCGGTGGTCTTATGCAGCCGGGCGAGTTCGGAAAGCGCGGAGCGCACGGTATCGTTGTCGTAAACCGATGGGTCGAGAGATTCGCTGAATATCCGCAACTGGCGGCGACACTGCGACACCATGGATGCGACGGTGTGCTCCAGATCGGTGACTGCGTGCTTGCCACTGTCCTTACCGAGAATGAAATCCTGGCGGAGCGTCAGGCGCATTGACCTGTGGGCAATGCCGGCATCCATAAATTCCGGCCCGTAGGTTACAAAACCAAATTGCTCATAGAAACCAACTGCACTGAGCTGGGCGTTGAGCCAGACTTCACGCAGGTTTTGCAGCTTTGCATGGCGAATAACACGCAAAAGCAGATCTTTGCCGACGCCTTTAGAGCGATAGGGTTTGCGAACTGCCATGCGTCCGATGTGGCCGTCGCGCAGCATGCGCACGGTGCCCACCGGCTCGCCATTATCAGTTGCCAGCCAGTGATGGGCGCGGTCGTCCTCGCCATCCCATTCAAGGTCTTCGGGTACGCCCTGTTCCTGAACAAATACTTCGCGCCGAATGGCGTGGAGCTGTGCCTGATCCTGAGCCCAGCTGGCTTCTATTACGTTCATACTGCGTTCGCTACTCTGCTGTCAGCGCGCGTGTGGAAAGCAAAAAACTGGCCGCTTGCGGCGATATTTTCTGCAGCGCAACCCATAGTGTATCAGGGAGAAGGTCTCCGGGAATCAACTGGCACACATCCGTGAGTAACTCGACGGCTTCAGGGGCTATCTCCATGCTCATACCGTTGGCAAAAAGCAATGAAAATGGCGAGTCGATATACAGGGTTATGCGTGAATCCAGGCTTCGACAAACACCTTTGGCGGGAACTGCGCGTGGCTCGGGGTGGGGCAGTGTTTCATCGTCTGCCTCGGTGACAAGTTCTCCAAAGCTGGCTATCAGGCTGGTTTTATCACTGAGGGCATCGTGCAACAAGGACTGTAAATGATCGATATGCCGACGATCCAGCGTTTGCCCGGATGCCAGTGTCGCTGCGGTGTCCCGGTAGCGTAAATCTTCGGTGAGGTCCGCGCTGAGGGTTTCCCACCAGCGCTCCAGAATCTGGCTTAGTGAGGGCGCTCGAAAGCCGACCGACAGCGTTATACATTGATCATCCAGTGCGGTGCCCCAGTGTGCGACACCCGGTGGAATATAGAGGATGTCGCCAGGATTGAGAACATAGCGGGCCTGCTCGTGAAATTCGTCGAGCAAGCGCAGCGGCTGGCTGTCGAGTACGACATCGCTTTCGTCGCACCGCTGGCCAATGCGCCATTCGCGCTGACCACTGCCTTGAATGAGAAAGACATCGTAGCGATCAAAATGAGGGCCGACGCCACCGCCGGTGACCGCGTAACTCGCCATGATGTCTTCAATTCGCCATTGCGGTAAAAAGTCGAAGTGGCGTAGCAGGGCGGTGATCTCTTCAAACCACTGATCAACACGCTGTACCAACAAGGTCCAATGTGTGGACGGCAATTCGGAAAACACCGACGCCTCCATTGGCCCATTGCGAAGCTGCCAGCGCTTGTCTTTGCCAGCTATAAGACGAGATTCCACTTCGGCTTCGCAGGCCAGGCCAGCCAGATCATCGCCATCTATCGGACATTGGTAATCAGGCAACCCCTGCTGAATTAGCAAGGGTTCGCGTTGCCAGTAGTCGCGCAGGAACTGCGCGCTGTCGAATCCCGCCAGGGCCATTGTAGTTACTCTTAAACGCGCCGCGCTTGCTCGGCCGCATTGCCAATATAGGCGGCGGGGGTCAGTGCCTGCAGCTCTGCCTTTGCGCTGTCGGGAATGTCGAGTGTTTCAACAAATTCCCTGATCGCCTGCTGGTTGATGCTGTGGCCTCGGGTCAATGCCTTGAGTTTTTCATAGGCCTGCTCAACATTGTAGCGTCGCATGACTGTCTGAATTGGCTCGGCCAATACTTCCCAGGCTGCATCGAGGTCCTCGCTGATTCGTGCGGTATTGATTTGCAGCTTGCCAATGCCTTTCAGGCTGGCTTCATAGGCGATTAGGCTATACGCCATGCCAACACCCATGTTGCGCAGTACCGTAGAGTCGGTCAGATCACGCTGCCAGCGGGATATTGGAAGTTTCGCCGACAGGTGGCCAAAAATGGCGTTGGCAATGCCCAGGTTGCCTTCCGAGTTCTCAAAATCGATGGGGTTAACTTTATGCGGCATGGTAGACGAACCGACTTCACCCTCTACCGTTTTCTGTTTGAAGTAACCAAGGGAAATATAGCCCCAGATATCGCGGTCAAAATCTATCAGGATGGTATTGAAGCGCGCGATCGCATCAAACAGCTCGGCAATATAATCGTGGGGTTCGATCTGGGTGGTGTAGGGGTTCCAGGTCAGCCCGAGAGATTCAACAAAGCTCTTGGCATTTGCCTCCCAATCCACCTCGGCATAGGCTGAGAGGTGGGCATTGTAGTTGCCCACCGCACCGTTGATTTTGCCCAGCAGTTCAACCTGCTTGATGGTCTCCAGCTGGCGCCGCAGGCGAGCCACAACATTGGCAATTTCCTTGCCCATGGTGGTCGGGCTGGCAGACTGGCCGTGGGTGCGCGACAGCATGGGTACATCGGCCAGGTTGTGCGCCAGTGTGACCAGTTGATCGATGATAGTTTGGGCCTTGTTGACCAGGTATTCCCGCCCAGTTTTTAACATCAACGCATGGGACAGGTTGTTTATGTCTTCTGAGGTGCAGGCAAAGTGGACAAACTCGCCGCCACTGGCCAGTTCGGCATTGTCGGCAATAGTCTCTTTAATTAAATATTCCACCGCTTTCACATCGTGATTGGTGGTGCGTTCAATGTCCTTTACGCGCTGCGCGTGGTCTTCGGTAAAGCCGCTGACCAGTGTCTCCAGCAGGGCATTTGCGTCGCTACTGAACGGTTTCAGCTCGGGAATGCCGGGGTGGTTTGCCAGTTGTTGCAGCCAGCGAACCTCTACTTCAACCCGGTATTTGATTAGGCCGTATTCACTGAAAATGGGTCGCAGGTCGGCGGTTTTACTGCCGTAGCGGCCATCAATGGGAGAAATGGCGGAAAGTGCCGTCAAGTCCATGAAATCTTCCTTGCTGTGCGGGGGTACGGAAAGGCGGCAATTCTACCCTAGTGCGGGGCGCACGTCAGGTTTGGCGGCCGGTTTAATGCGGGATCTCGCGCTGCAGAATCTCACGCACAGTGCGCACAATACGGTTCTTCGCAAACAGGAAGTGGCGGCGCCGTCCGCCGAGCTGTTTCCAGAGATACGCACCGCGTATCCCCGCCAGCAACAGTGCCCGGATCCGGTCAGCATTGTGTGCATTTTGCAGCTGTTGTGCGCTCCCATTTATTTTCAGGCGGAACTTGAAGTTGCTGACAGTATCTTTATAGATTCCTGCAATAGGCGACGCTAACTCATTGATATTCTTGTCGCTTAGAAGCTGCCCCCTTTCAGTGTGGTCAAGCCTGGAGCGAATGATGGCAGCGGCCTCGGGCGTTTTCTCAAGCTGTTTCTGCAGGTGCGTAATACCAATGATATAGCGCACTAGTTCACGATCGCTGACACTGCGAGTACCGGTGAGTAGATCGTGTAATTTGCGCAGGCCAAGTTCTAGTGAGGCCACCGAGCCGTAGGCTTCAATCGGCGACTGGGATGAAAAAGAGAACAGACTTTTCAGGCAGGCTTCAAAAGCTTCTGGCTCGGCGTTACCGGTTCTGGCAATGGAATCCACCAGAGCAACACTCTGGCAAATGCCGGCCAGTGCCAACACCTGGTCTCGCAATGCCTGATCTGTTTGCGTCTGGCTCATGCGACTTTCTCCGCCGGATTGAATGCGCGTTCGATCACCGTGCCACCCAGACAAACTTCGCCTTGGTAAAATACGACTGATTGTCCTGGTGTAATCGCGCGTTGCGGTTCGTCGAAATGCACTTCAAGCCCAGCGTTTTTAGCGTAGACGGTGCAGGCTTGGTCTGGTTGCCGATAACGGGTTTTGGCAGTGCAGCGCAAGGGCAGCTCCGGGATATCGGCTATCCAGTGGGGCGCGGCTGTTTCCAGTGCAGACTTGAACAGCGCGGGGTGGTTGCTGCCTTGTGTGACACGCAAAACATTGCGGGTCAGATCCTTGTCGACCACATACCAGGGAGCATCGCTGGCCCAGGCGACACCGCCAATACCAAGCCCCTGGCGCTGGCCGATAGTGTGGTACATCAAACCATTGTGGGTGCCGATTTTACGGCCTTCCAAATCTTCAATATCGCCTGGTTGTGCTGGCAGGTAGGTCTGCAGGAAATCCTTGAATCGGCGCTCGCCGATAAAACAAATGCCGGTACTGTCTTTCTTATTGTGGGTAATAAGGTCGTGCTGTTCGGCGATAGTCCGAACATCTTTTTTGTCCAGCTCGCCAACGGGAAACAGGGTTTTTGCAAATTCTCGGCTGCTGACTGCATGCAGGAAATAGCTTTGATCCTTGTTGTTGTCGAGGCCCTTGAGCAGCCGACCTTCGGCATCTCGGCGGGCGTAGTGACCCGTAGCGATCAGGTCAGCCCCCAGCATTAATGCGTAATCGAGAAAGGCCTTAAATTTGATTTCGCGGTTACAAAGAATGTCCGGATTGGGGGTGCGGCCGGCCCTGTACTCGTCGAGAAAGTGTTCAAACACGTTGTCCCAGTATTCCGCGGCGAAGTTAGCACCGTGCAGGGTGATACCTATGCGGTCGCATACGGCTTGCGCGTCGGCGTAATCTTCTTTCGCAGTGCAGTATTCGGTGCCGTCGTCCTCTTCCCAGTTCTTCATGAACAGGCCTTCAACCTGATACCCCTGTTCGAGCAGGAGTAGGGCGGTGACAGAAGAGTCGACGCCTCCAGACATGCCAACGATGACTTTTTTCGGTGTGCTCATCCGTAAATCAGATCCAGTGGGTAGCGGTGGCCAGCGAGGTATTGATCAATTGTTGCCAGCACCAGATGGCTGCGCAGGTCGCCGGCACGGGCTTGCAGTTGGTTACGGCTTAACCACAGTGTTTGGATGATGCCCTCGTCAAGGGTGGCATCTGGTACCTGCCGTATCGCCGAACCGAAGAAACTTGTGCGGTAGTAGGTGACGCCATTGGCTGCTTTATACAGCGTGGTACCCACGACGCCATCTATTTTCGCTTCATAACCGGTTTCCTCAAGTACTTCGCGCCGTGCAGCCTCTACCAGGCTTTCATCGGGTTCCAGATGACCTGCGGGTTGATTGATCACGCGTCGGCCCTCGGCCTGTTCCTCGACCACGAGAAAGCGGCCGTCTCGCTCGATTACCGTTGCGACGGTCACATGGGCATGCCAGGGGCGGATATCACTCATCGGTTACTGAGGTGCCATAGTCAAAGAAGGGCGCGATTATACGCGCTTACGGCGAGAGGATGTAGGGCGTCGCCGCGCACGCTGCGGCGCGTGGACTCGCTCGGTGCGGTATTCGCCGGGCGCCAGATTATCAAGCCGCCAGTTGCCAATGGCAATGCGCACCAGTCGAAGCGTAGGGAAGCCGACGGCGGCAGTCATGCGCCGTACTTGCCGATTGCGACCCTCGGTGATTTCCAGCTCCAGCCAGCAAGTGGGTATGGCTGCGCGTTCGCGAATGGGGGGATTGCGGGGCCACAGTTGCGGCGTTTCAATGCGGCGGGCCTTGCAGGGCAGGGTAGGGCCGTCTTTCAGACTAACGCCGGCACGCAGCAGGTCTAAGGCCTCGTCACTAACCTCACCCTCTACCTGCACCCAGTAGGTTTTTGGTAATTTGTGTCTGGGATGGCTAATCTGTGCCTGTAGTTGGCCATCATCTGTCAGAATAAGCAGGCCCTCGGAGTCGTAGTCGAGGCGGCCCGCCGGGTAAACGCCGGGGACGCGGACATAGTCAGCCAGGGTTTTTCGCCCGTCTTTTGCGCGAAATTGGCACAGAACCTGGAAGGGCTTGTTTAAGAGAATGAGGGTGCTCATTAATTAGACAGGAAATAGTCACTATAAATTGTTATGATACGTCGCCTTTTGCCTACCGGCAAAGAAAGGTCTCACTGAAAAACAGATAATCCATGGAGTCAAGAATGGGATACCAACACATCAAGGTGCCTGCAGAGGGTGAGAAAATTTCCGTGAATGCGGATCTTTCCCTTAACGTCCCCGATCGGCCAATTATTCCTTTTATCGAAGGAGATGGCATCGGTGTCGATATCACTCCGGTCATGATCGATGTTGTCGATGCGGCG
>NZ_JBVBUV010000014.1:0-67300 GCF_057445395.1 Litorivivens sp. | reverse complement strand
GTAGGCACTACAAGAGCCAGTTTCAGCCTGAGTGAAGTAAAAATAGGTCTGATACCTGCCACTATCAGCCCCTATGTAATTCAAGCCATCGGCGCACGAGCTGCGCGTCGCTATTTTCAGACCGGCGAGCGCTTTAACGCAGACGCCGCGTTGAAGCTCGGCCTGCTGAGCGATGTAGTTGCTGAAGACGAACTCGATTCAACCGTCAGCGCGATGGCAAATACCCTGCTAGCCAACAGTCCGCAGGCATTGACTCAAGCCAAACAACTGGTGCTGGACTATGCCAACCGTGAAATCACTCCCGACCTGATCAAAGACAGCTGCACGCGTATCGCCGATATTCGCGTTTCTGAAGAAGGTCAGGAAGGACTTAAAGCTTTCCTCGAAAAACGCTCACCAAATTGGGTGAAGTAGGAACCTAAGCCATGTTTAAAAAAATCCTGATAGCCAACCGCGGTGAAATTAGCTGCCGCATCATTAAAACCGCCAAGAAAATGGGCATTCGCACTGTGGCCGTATACAGTGATGCGGATCGCAATGCTCTGCATGTCAGTCTCGCCGATGAGGCTATTCATATCGGCGCGGCACCTGCAGCGGAATCCTATCTGGTGGTCGATAAAATTATCGAAGCCGCCAAAAAAACCGGTGCCGAAGCCATTCATCCCGGTTACGGTTTCCTGTCGGAAAACGCAAACTTCTGCCGACGCTGCGCAGAGGAAAACATTGTATTTATCGGCCCGCCTACCGGCGCGATTGAGGCGATGGGTTCTAAATCTGCGGCCAAGCAGATAATGGAGAAAGCTGGTGTACCGCTGGTACCCGGCTACCACGGTGAAGATCAGGATGAAGCCATCCTGAAGAAATCGGCCGACGACATGGGCTACCCAGTGCTGCTGAAGGCGGCTGCCGGCGGCGGCGGTAAAGGCATGCGTCAGGTATGGAGTGCTGATGAATTTTCCGCTGCACTGGCCGCGGCCAAACGCGAGGCAATGAAATCTTTCAGCGACGACAAAATGCTGGTCGAGAAATACCTGACCGGCCCGCGCCACGTAGAGATTCAGGTGTTCTGCGACAGCCACGGCAATGCGGTGCATCTGTTTGAGCGAGACTGCTCCGTTCAGCGCCGCCACCAGAAAGTGATTGAAGAAGCCCCAGCCCCCGGCATGACCGAGGAGCTTCGTGCAGCAATGGGCGAAGCAGCAATCAAAGCGGCTCAGGCCATTGATTATGTCGGCGCAGGTACCGTCGAATTCCTGCTGGATTCGGATGGTTCTTTCTACTTTATGGAAATGAACACTCGCCTGCAGGTTGAGCACCCCGTGACCGAAATGATCAGCGGTCAGGATCTTGTTAGCTGGCAGTTAAAAGTAGCCAATGGTGAAACGCTGCCCTGCAAGCAGGCAGAGCTAAGCATTCGTGGCCACGCTTTCGAAGCCCGCGTATACGCGGAAGACCCGGACAACAATTTCCTGCCCCAGACCGGCAATCTGCGCTTTCTTAAAGAGCCCGCGCAAGGTGATCACGTTCGCGTAGATACCGGTGTGGTGGAAGGCGATGAGATCAGCGTGTACTACGACCCCATGATCAGCAAGCTGATAACCTGGGATGAAAATCGCGACCGCGCGCTAAAGCGTCTGCAAAGTGCGCTGGCCCAATACAATATCGGTGGTGTCGTTACCAACTTGCCCTTTCTGTACAACCTGGCAACCCATCCAGCGTTTGAGAATGCTGAGCTGACGACGGGTTTTATTGAGCAACACAACGATGATCTGTTCAAGGATAACGACGCCGACCTGAACCAGCTGTTGCCGCTGGCAGCGCTTTATGTACTGTTGGAGCAGGCCGAGCAACAGCGCGCACAGGCTGAAAAAAGCAGCGAACCCGATTCGCCGTGGAATACGCCTTTTGGCTGGCGCAGCGCCCTGCCCGCCTATTGCCACGTGGACGTTCGCTGGCAAGAGCAGGAACATCGCGTTTCTGTTGAGCCGCTGGGTGACCAGTTTCAACTCAGCTTTGAAGGCGAAACCGCGTTGGTTAGCGGCACTCTGCAGGATCGTAAGCTTAGCGCAATCGTGGATGGTCACCGCGTGACAGCGACCGTGAGCAAGTTCGGGGATGACTATCAGGTCTATCTGGCCGATCGCGCTTTCAGTTTTACTCTGGTTCAGCCCGACACCGGTGAGATGGATGACAGCGCGGCTGGGGCATCATTTGCGGCCCCAATGAACGGCACAATTGTAGCGCACGGTGTAGAACCGGGTGTGGAAGTCAAAAAAGGTGCCACTTTGATGATTATGGAAGCCATGAAAATGGAGCACACCATTAATGCGCCCGCGGATGGCAAGGTGGTGACGTTCTTTTTCAAGGCGGGCGATCTGGTTGATGGCGGTGCCCAGCTGCTGGAATTTGAGGCGAGTGAATAATGCTACCCAATAGAGTTCGTATTGTTGAAGTCGGCCCCCGTGACGGCCTGCAGAATGAGAAAACGCCACTCAGCGCTGAGGATAAAATTGAACTTATCCACGCCTTGGCTGACGCCGGTGTAGGCACAATTGAAAGTGGTAGTTTTGTAAACCCTAAATGGGTGCCACAGATGGCCAGTAGCGAAGAAGTGTTTCAGGGTATACACCGCAAAAGTGGTGTTACGTACTCTTCGCTCACCCCCAACCTGAAAGGTTTTGAACGGGCGCTCGCGGTTAAGGCTGACGAAGTGGCCGTATTCGCCGCAGCCTCAGAAGCATTTGCCCAGAAAAACACCAACTGCTCGATTGCCGAAAGCCTGGAACGTTTCAAGCCAGTCATGGATGCCGCCAAAGATGCCGAAATTCCCGTTCGAGGCTATATCTCCTGTGTAGTGGGCTGCCCCTACGAAGGCGACATCGCACCTGAAAAAGTACTGGAAGTCAGCCGGGAGCTGTTGGCCATGGGCTGCTATGAAGTTTCTCTCGGCGATACTATAGGGGTAGGCACCGCAGCCAGCGTACAGCGACTACTTGAAGTACTGACCAAAGAAATTCCGGTAGACAAACTGGCCGTGCACTTCCATGACACCTATGGTCAGGCGCTGGCCAATATTTTGAAATCACTGGAGATGGGCGTTGCCACAGTAGACAGTTCCGTGGCTGGACTCGGCGGTTGCCCCTACGCTAAAGGCGCGTCGGGCAATGTCGCTACCGAAGACGTCATCTACCTGTTGAACGGCCTGGGCATTGAACACGGTATTGATCTGAACAAACTGATCGATGTGGGCAACCGCATTTCCGATCGCTTGAATCGCCCCAACAATTCCCGCGTAGCCAACGCCATCACCGCCAAACGGGAAAAATAAAAGGACAACAATGAGCACGCCCCTGTGGACGCCTTCCGCCAATCGAATTGCCAACTCACGGTTGAAAGCCTTTGAGGCTTGGCTTGCTGAAAAACATCAGCTTGCATTTGACGACTATCAATCATTGCATCAATGGTCTGTTGATAACCCCGAGTCGTTTTGGGAATCTGTCTGGCAGTTCTGCAATGTCAAAGCACACTCGCCGTACGGCAAGGTCCTCGAACACGGCGGTACCTTTCCAACTTGCGGTGAACCCTCCGCCGCATGGTTTCCCGGCGCCACGCTGAATTTTGCAGAAAACCTGTTGCGCCGTCGCGACGATAAAATTGCCATCGTCGGTCTGTTGGAAAATGGGCAACGTCGAGAGTTGAGTTACGCTGAGTTGTACACACAAGTGGAGCAGCTGGCACATACACTGCGTGAACAGGGCGTCGAAGCCGGTGACAGGGTTGCCGGTTTCATGCCAAACATTCCGGAAACCGTGGTCGCCATGTTGGCAGCTACCAGTATAGGTGCCATCTGGTCCTCCTGTTCACCGGACTTCGGTTTTCAGGGCGTGATGGATCGTTTCGACCAGATTCAACCCAAGGTACTGTTTGCTGTAGACGGCTATTTTTACAACGGCAAAACCATCAACACACTGGATCGGGTTAAATCAATCGCCGACGCCATCGGTTCCGTCGAGTCGGTAATTGTCACTTCGGTAACCTGCGCGCGTACTGATCTGACCAGCATTGTAAAAGCCATACATTTTTCAGATGCACTGAACCCGGCAGCGGCACCACTGCACTTTGCCGCACTGCCCTTCGATCATCCGCTGTACATAATGTACTCTTCCGGTACCACCGGCACGCCCAAATGCATTGTCCACTCTGCTGGTGGCACGCTGTTGCAGCATCTGAAAGAGCACCAACTGCACACGGATATCGGTCCAGACGATGTGTTGTTCTACTTCACCACCTGTGGCTGGATGATGTGGAACTGGCTGGTTAGTGGGTTGGCCAGCGAATGTACGTTAGTCCTGTTCGACGGTTCTCCATTTGCCAAACGCGGCCGGCTGTTGCTGGACGCCATCGACCGGGAAGGCATCACCGTATTTGGCACTAGCGCTAAATTTATCGCCGCATTGGAAAAGGCGGGGCATAAACCCAGCCAGGATTACCAACTGGCATCGCTGAAAACCATCCTTTCGACCGGTTCTCCCCTGAGCCATGAAAGCTTTGACTACGTATACCGCGATTTCAAACAAGACGTATGCCTGTCATCCATCAGTGGTGGCACCGATATCATTTCCTGCTTTGTTCTCGGCAACCCGACCCTGCCTGTCTACAAAGGTCAGATCCAGTGCATTGGCCTGGGCATGGCAGTGGAAATTTGGAATGACGACAGCCAGCCAGTGACTGGCGAAAAAGGTGAGCTAGTCTGCACCCGGCCGTTCCCTTGCTGTCCGATCGGGTTCTGGAACGATGAAGACGGCTCGCGTTTTCACAAGGCCTATTTCGCTCAATTCACCAACATCTGGGCCCACGGCGACTATGGCGAAATCACGCCTCAGCATGGCATGGTTATTCATGGTCGCAGCGACGCGGTATTGAACCCCGGCGGTGTACGCATTGGCACGGCAGAGATCTATCGTCAGGTAGAAAAGGTTGATGCCGTGCTGGATAGCATTGTCATCGGCCAGAGCTGGGAAGATGACGTCCGCGTTGTGCTCTTTGTGGTCTTGCGAGAGGGCATCTCGCTGGACGAAGAGCTGGTACAAACCATTAAAGCCACCATCCGCCAGAATACTACCCCACGGCACGTACCGGCCAAGGTACTGCAGGTGGCCGATATTCCGCGCACGATAAGTGGCAAAATCGTGGAGCTGGCCGTGCGAAATGTGGTTCACGGCGAACCAGTGAAGAACACCGATGCACTGGCAAATCCCGAAGCACTGGAACATTTCCGGGCGCGCCCGGAACTTACCCAATAGGTCACTGCCCGGCACAGACGGGCAGGTAGGCTGACATTCCACTCTAATGCCACACCCAGCAGTTGCGCTTGCGCCTGCCGGTGATAAGCTCAGTGCAAAGCGATAATAATCGGTGGTCTTATGTGGCGTTTCCTTTTTGCTCTGTTGTTAACCAGTATCGTGCTATCGGCCTGTAAATCCGATTCAGGCTCCACAGCCCTGCCCCCGCCCAATGCAAATATCCCGAATCAGGGTGACAACAATGGGCAGCAGAAAGACGAGGAAGACCAAGAACAGGAGGGTGAGGAGAAAGACATCACACCGACTGACCCTATTCTTGCGAAATTGCCCTCAGGCGTCCCCGACGCCGCTAAACGCGCGCTGGACCCAAGACCCATTCCCGATATCGGCATCTGGCCTTTCGCCGATGGAATAAACCAGACATCCGGCACGGGCCGCTACGTAGGTGGGGCCTACTATTGGACCGATTTTATCTACGATGCCTACGGAGCCTTCGCTGGCCCGCCACCCCCGCACAACGTGCAAACACCGAACGCTGGCAGCCTGACTTATCCACGCGTAGCACTGGACGCCGCTAATTTCCCAGGACCTGACATGAGCCAAGCGGACTACGATGCCAGCAAAGATCCTTTTCAGGGCAATGGCGCGGATATTTTTGCGCTGGCGGTTGGCAAAACGGCTACTCACACGTACTGGCGGGTAGATTGGGTGACGCTTGCCGATACCACTGCACCCATCATTGCTTTTGCACTGGACATAGACAACGACAGCAGTACCGGAACCGCTGGCCAATTCTCTCAGGGCTGGGGGGTGATTCCCAATATTCGCACGGCTGGTGTTGACCAGTTGATACTCATATCGAGCAAGGGTGTTTATCTCAGTGACGGCTCCACGAGCCGGCGCATTGGCGACACGGTGATCGATGAAGGCAGCAACACCTTTGTTGGCCAAGTACCGAATAGTGAACTTTCCCTACCCACTGACTCTTTTACGGTCTACGCCCTGGCCGGGCTACACAATGGCGCGGGCGGCTTCTTTACCGACATGAGCCGACTTGGAGGTACACCGTTTACACCACCGGTGTACAACCTGGGTTTTCGAGATTACGCCGATGAACCTCTGGCGAATAATTTCTGGATGAGCAACAGTCAGGCGCAAGCCCTTGCCCAAGGCGATATCAGCGAGTTTGCCCTGGAGCTGAACCCGCAAAAACTCGGTGACAATGAAACCGAAGCCCCTCGCCACGGATTTTCCGTGCGCTGGTATGTGTCTTCCCTGGGCCCAGAGCAGTTCGGACGCGGCGGTATATATACCGGGCAGGACGCCACCATTCACCAGACCGCACAGAGCAGCGACGACATCACGTTGTATGCCGGATACTACGACAAGCTTCAGCCCTATTCACTATGGGTTCCGGACGGCTACGACCACGCTCAGCCTGTTGCGGAAAAAATGACTCTTGTGCTGCACAGTTTTACGCAGAATCATATGCAGTACGCCGCCACTATGCCCAACTTTCTGCGCGAAACCTGTAACGATCTGCGCCAGTCTTTCTGCCTGACGGTACTCGGTCGCGGTGTCAGCGGCTTTTATGAATTTGCCTCTGGCGTCGATCTCTGGGAAGCCTGGCGTCACGTCGCCAGTCATTACGAACTAGACCCCACTCGCACTTTTACCTCTGGCTTTTCCATGGGGGCACTCGGCTCTCAGCGTCTGATGATCAAGTATCCCGATGTGTTTGCAGCAGGCGTGATTCTCGCCGGCGCTCAATCAGACGAGCCCGGCATTGCCGATCAGAATGGGAATGTACCGGGCTGCTTTGGCGAAATACAACTGGAAAACCTGAAATGGAATGGTTACTACCACGCCGCAGGTAGCTTGGACCAACTGATCCCCATCACACAACAACGCGATACCGCCAATCGTATGCGCGATTTAGGCTACCGCTATACTTTCGATCACTATCTTGCCGAAGATCACGTAGCCTGGGTACTCAAAGATGGCCAGTACCCGGCCTTTGCCGCAGCCACTGACTGGCTAATCGGTACTAGCGACCGCGGCGATAGTGCACCTACACACAACGCCAGCACGCCGGGAGAAATCATCTACCGTTTTACCGGAAATGACCAACATCCGAAATTCGGTCTCGGTGCAGACGGCGCCTGGTGGATCAGTGGCCTGACAGTGGCTGACCCTGAGGCTCCGGTTCAGGGCTATTTACCCAGCCCCAGCCAGAGTGGTCTCGACTGCACCTTCAGCAACACCTTCAGTGGCCAGACCATCCCTCCACGCGCCGCTCGCGTGCATGCAATCTCAGGCGCACTGCCTTATCCCACAATAAGTGGCCTGATCAGTCCTGCCGCCGTGCCCGACGGCAGCAATCCCCAGTTTCGACCGGATCAGAACACCAGTGCACGTATTCAGCAAACCGGACCGCACACCCATGAGTTTCAAGCCTGGCAGTTGGGCGAGACACCCGCAGCCAACGGTTTGATGTCGCTCACCCTGCAGAATGTGGCTACGGCGATTATCGATATGGCCGATGCCGGATTGGCAACGCACAAGGACTGGGAGATAAAGGTCAGCAGTGATACCGCCGCCACGATTACCCTGACCCAACTGATGCCGGGAACGCTGGTAGAAGTAGAGGGCGTTAGGCAGACCGTGGACAAAGGCAGCGCAACGATCGACATTGTGGCGGGCGACAGCACTATACGGCGAACACCTTAAGCGCCGCGAGAGTCACACTGACCTCAAAACGCTCGGATTTACAAACCAAAACCTGCTTTCAGTCGTCGATAAGAATCAGTTTTCCCGTAGCGGGGTCGCGATAGACCCGGCCCAGTGATTCATAGCCCTCCCCGCCTTGCAGCTGCCGCTGCACACCAGGCGGCACGCTGGGCAATTCCCGGCCGAGTTCCAGTTCGAGAGTGTCAGGCTTGGTCGCAAAATGACGCTGCAGGTCAGGACTCAAGGCCACCAGTGCCGCGATCAAGCCACAGGCAAATACCAGAACGATATCCACCAGGTTGGCCAGCGGCCCCAAGGGGTCTTCGTCGTGGTCGAGAAAGGCGGAGCGGCGCCACTTATCCATGTGGTTTATCTCCGCGCAGCACCAGCGACTCCAGTGCCGCGTCATACCAACGGCGACGCAAACGTCCGAGTACAAAGCCAATCATACCGGCGAGCAGCCCGACCACCGTGGTATCAAAGGCTGCGATCATGGCCGTGGTAAGAATCGCGAAATCGCCCTCACCCAGCGCTGACAGTCCGGGCCCGAGCGGGATCAGGGTTCCCATCAGACCAAGCATGGGCGACAGGCGGGTAATAAAATCTGCCCGCTCGATGCGGCGCTTGCCTGCGCGCATGAGCACCTTGCGCCCCTGCTGTTTGAGGCGACGAATTCCCCCGGCCTTTTCGCCAATCGCCAGCCCGCATTCGTACAGCGCCAAAGACAGGAAAATCAGTAGCGCCCAGACAACAGGTTCCAGCAGCAGCGTCGTAATCTGATGGAGCAGATAAAAGGTGGTTCCTGAAAACATGGCTTTCCCTCTATTCAGATATTAGTCAGCGCGTACGCCGTCCGCGCCAGAACCCGGCACCGAGCAATGTAAGAATGGCGAACGGAATTGCCCAGAGCGCGTGCGGTATCCCGGTCGCGTCGCCGTCGGCCGCTGATTGCGTAGGAGCTTCTGGCGCGCTCAGTTCTGCAATACGCGCTGCCCCCTCGCGCGCTTCAACAGCGTCGATCCGACTGGCATCGAGAACCTGTTGCAGCGCAGTAGCCTGATCGTCAGGTAGCAGGGCTTTTACCCGCTCGAACACCGGATGGTTGGGGTGCGTATGGCCACTGCCGGGCAAACCGCTGCTGAGAATATTGGCGGTCAGCTGGGCGGCCAGTTGCCGCTGGGTTGCCTCGTCTGCCTGCCAATAGCCCTTATCAATTGCGACCAGCATGATCGCCAACATATTGGTCTGCACTGGCTGGTTGTGGCCTTCACTGAGGAAGTCGTCGAGGCCGAGGTTATGGCTGTCGTCCATGTAGACCGCTTTAACCGCTTCCCACACCGGATCGCGAATAATATCCGGGCTGGTAACCTGCCATCCCCAGAGGTATTCAAAAAACTCGCTGCCCATCGTGCGCGCGCCGGCATAGCCTTCGTCGACCAACGGCTCAATCCACTGGGGGTTCAGAAAGCGGCCCCGCAATTCCGTCAACAAGGCGGCTTCCAGTGATTCGATAGTCGCCTGTTCCGGTCTCGAGTGATTGATCACCGCGCTGCTTGGCCGCCGCCCGCTGACACTTTCTACGGCGAGATTGAGTCCGCCCAGATAATCGAAGGCGTCATTATTATCCATCAGACCGTAGAGGTTGCTGGCACGTCCTAGCCAGGTTTGGGAAATCCCCGCCAGTTGCTGCCGATACAGGGCCTGAGCCGATTCGCCCGCCAGATCCGCCCCGTAGACATGCCCCATCCGCTTTATAAACACGTCGCTCAATTGCGAGGCATCTTGCCAGGCCGACGAGCGCTCCGCCAAACGGTTAATCCCCGCGCCGTAGGCACCGGGCGCAATACCGAACACCCTTAAGCTGGCCTGACGTCCCAGCGCATTCGGGTCACCGTCGGGCGTATTGCGTAATAGCTGTCGCGCCTCTTCTACCCAGTTAGCCGCTACCTGGTTGAGCGCCAGATCGTCCCGTCCGCCGCGTCGCTCACTGTCCAGCGGCGCCAGAGCAGCCTCAAGCAACGGGCTCAGCAGCGGATAACGGTCCACAATCAGATCGGCGCTGGCATCCAGCGCCATCAGCGTGGCCTTGTCGAGCAATACCAGATGCTCGCCGTAAAGGTCGCGAAACAGGCCTGAGGTATTGAACACCACATCCAGGCGTCGAGGTTGGTATTCTCCCAGTGGAATACGCTCCAGTGACTTGAGAATGCCACGGCTGTTCCATACCGGCTTGACACCCAGCAGTCGCAGGCCAAATGCAATCATCGCCCCTTCATCCCGCACCGTGTCCGACGCCCACAAAATAACGCCCTGCTTGTTGCTCCCACCGGTGGCGGACTGGTCGAGCTGTTGCTGATGATCGCCAAGCGCCTGCACCGCCAGCTCACTGCCGACGGCATAGCCCACCCGCGTCGGCAGCAGGCTGCCATCCAGGGCGTAGAAATTGCGTCCGGTGGGCAGGGCTTCCGGCGTGCGAATGGGATCGTTGCCCTTGCCGGGCAAGACATAGCGACCGTTCAGGGCGTTGAGCAATGCTTGCATCTCCGCAGCCGGCGAGCGCGCCAGATCAATGCGCCATTGCTGTCGCGTTTTCTGATCAAGCACCTGCTCACCGACCATGGAGGTAAGCATGGTGTCCAGCGCTGACTCCGACCAGGCGCGACCAAAAACATGCAGCCCCAGCGGCATAAAGTCTTCCTGAATATTGGTGAGATAGTGGCCCACCTCATGCAGCAGAAATTCCTCGTCAATGTCATCAAAGCCGACACCGCGTACTGTGAGCTCTTCATCCATACTGGCAATCAGTTCGTCGCGCAGTCCCAGCTCGTCGATGCGCTGTCGCAAGGTAGCCACCGCACGGCTTCGGGTGCTGGCGTCAGTGGCGGCCTCGGCACTCTCAATCAGCTGGCGAAGTTCCAGCAGCTCGTCATACAGCTCGGTGGCGGCAAGCGGTGGTGTCAGATGATCCACCATGACGGCCAGTCCGCGCCGCTTGGCCTGTATCCCCTCGCCTACCCCGTCGACAATATAGGGATAGATACCGGGGACGTCGCCAGCGATCAGGGTCGGGTAGTCATCCTCGCCCAACCCCATACTGCGACGCGGCAGAAACTCATAGGTGGAATGTCGACCCAGATGGATCAGCGCGTCGGCTTTAAAATGATGATGGAGGTAATGATAGAACCCCAGGTACTGATGTGGTGGCGGAAACGACAGATTGGCATGGAGCAGTTCCTCATTTATCTCCCAACCACGCGGTGGCTGGGGGCCAACAAATACTTTGCCAAACTGCACACCCGGCACCAGCAGTTTGTCATCCCACACCATAACCTTGCCCGGTACAGCGCCCCAGCCACGAATGCCTTCAATACCCATTGCGACAAGCGCCTGTAACAGGCTGTCACTCTCGCGCCAGTCGTCCGTGGTTAGGCGCTCACCGGAGAGGGCAGACTGCAGCAGATGGTCATAGCCGGCCGTGAGCTGCTCCAGCAGACGCAACGCCCGCTCGCGCCCCGGGTGTCGCAAGCCATCAAGCGCGTGGTGGATATCAGTCGTGGCATTGTGTAACGTGATCTGCAATGTCTGCAGATATCGCTGGCGCTGATTACCGGCGGGCAAGGTCATTGCCTGCTGCAAGCCGCTGCGCAGGCGAACATCCAGATAGGCCAGCGGTCCATCGCGCATCTCTGCCTGCAACGTCGACGGCAGCTGAGCAAACCATTGTTGATAGCTATCTGCGGACAACGTGGCGACCTGCTGGCTCATGGCGGACAACGCCGCCCGGTCTTCGGGCAGGTTTACGCCGCGCGCCTGCAATACATCCAGCAAAGCATTTTCGTTCGCGGGCAACTCCCCCGTGTCATAGCCTGCCGCCTTGAGGGAACGCAATATCTCCAGGAGGCTCTCGGGTACATTGAGATTGTCAGCACCAATATTGTGACGCCCCGGCGGGTGGTTGTAGTACACAATGGCAACGCGTTTATCGTTGTTGTCCCGAGACTGCAAATTCAGCCAGCCTTCGGCTCGTCTTGCCAGCCGCTCGACCGAGGACGTTATGACTTTACTGCGACTTACCCGAGCGCCAGTGCGCTCATCCAGTTGCGATGGCGAGGCCAGCGCCACGACCTGAGGCTGACTCACACCCTGCAACTCCGGCATGGCGACCCGATAGTGAACACTCTGGGCGGGAATGCCCTGCGAAGACACCCAGTATTCCTGCGCCGTGGTCTCAGCCACCCGAATACCCCTGAGAATCGGCACATTGAGTCCTGCAAGCAAGCTGTCGACCCTTGCCCTGCCCTCACCACCGCCAATAACAAAATCCTGCAGGCTCACAATCAACTGCCGGGAATGGCGCATATTCAAGGCGGCGAGCAAACGCACCGCATCCACGGAAGGCTCGCCCCACGCTGCCAGCACCGAAACACACTGCGCATTTACCGCCGAACAGAATTGCTTGTGCAGCTCCCACTCGCCCGCCAGTTCACCAGTATCGTGATCCAGCACCCAGATCAACGGTTGTTGCTCATCCAGCGTACCGGCCAGGTCGGCAGCGCGCAGCCACTGCGGTTCACTTTGCGTGTGCAGGGCAAAGCGCACCAGTGCCACCGGCTCAAAGCGAGGGCTCTGCTCACCTGCAGAGGCGAGAAAATGCAGCAGATGCCGCGCATTGCTGACCGAGCGATTCACCCAGTACGCACGAGCTTGCAACCAGTCGCGAAAAAGCGGATTAGCTTGCTGCAGCGCCTTCAGGCGCTGATGATTGCTAAAGTCGTCTCTTTCACCAACCCGGACATCAAGGGATTGCGCGGTAAAGGGACTCCCCTGCCGGTCTCGGTGCAGAGGCAGCAGGCGCCGGTCACTGTGAATCACCAGCCGGAATTGCTCCCTCGGATAGCTCAGCGCAAGCAATCGTTCGACCTGATCACCAAATACCGCCACCAAAGCCAGACTTTGGTGGTTGAGAATCAATGACTGCAGTTGCGCTTGCGTCAGTGCTGCCAGTTGCTCGACCGTTCGAATTTGAATACTGGCACCTGTGGTTAGCTGATGGGCACCAGCCACCAGTGTCGGCGCCGAACGCTCAGAGACAAGCACGAGAACGCTGTGCTGGTCCGCATGGGAAGGCAAGGCGGCCAGCCACAAAACAAGGGCTGACAAAATCAGCCTCGGCCGAATCGAGAAAACACGCATAACCACACCCTAGGGAGGAAATAAAAAGGCATGGCGAAATGCGGTAATTGGACAGATGCGACAACCATCCGAACCTTCTGGCACCCCGCCACTGTTCGTTGGTTTCCGGCCGGTCTCCGGGCTTGCAGTTGCATGACATGCCAGCGCTCCGCCTTCCCATGTCCCGTTCACCAAATGGTGATGACACAGTGGCTGCGGCTCTCTAGGTGAGAACCGCCAGAACGCCTGAAACTGTTTACCGTTGCGGGGGCAGCACAGGACTTGCAGAGCTGATAGTCAGCATCTGCGCACCTGTTTCCCGATTATCCCGTGCCGCCGACGGCGACGTGGGCACCTGAAACTGGCGGAGATACTACAGGTAGATCTCATTGAGTCAACCCTTTCAATTCATCGCCGACTGAACGAGAATCCCCCCTTGCCAACTACGTTGAAACCCTAATGGCCACATTTCACTTGTTCTCGCGCTGGCGCAAAAAGTCTCTGGCAATCGTACTCGCTTCGTTTGCCCAGTCTCTCTACGCCCAGCAAACCATTGTTGATACCGAATTGTTGGGACTCGCCTCGCAAACCGATGCCTCGTCGTTTATCGCCAACCCGGCAACCATGCATCTGAAAAATGAGCGCTATCGTTATTCACTGAATTCAGCTACAGGCGGTTACTTTAACGATAAGAACGGCCTGTTAGACGATTTTGAGGATGCCGAGGAAGAAGGCGAGCGAATCAAGGAGTTATCAAACGAACGGTTGCTGTTTCCGTCGGATTTTGAACGTCAGATCGCAATCTTCGAACGTATGGACGGGAAATTGTTTACCCTGTCCGGCGGCAACGTAGCCGCTGTGGCGTTGCCTATAGACGGTGTGGAGACAACTCTGGTTTCAACCGTGGTCAGCCGCCTGGCCACTGCCTTTGACTACAATCCGAATGACGCTCAACGCTTACGTACCGCACCGATACTGGGTGTCGTGAGCCCACCCGACCTTGAGTCGCGCATTATTATTCAGGGTATTGCCATCAGTGATGTTGGCGTTAACTTTTCCAAAACCCTGACCAACTTCTACGATACACGCGTTGGCGTGACGCTGAAGTATCAAGGTGTACGCTTACTCGAAAAGGCGATCGAAATTGACGACTATGAAGAAATCACGCTGGATGAATTCCGCGACGCTTTGAAAACACGACATCATCTCAATGCGGATATCGGCGTGTACAAAGCCTGGAAGCAGTGGCATGGCAGCTTCGTGGTGAAATCACTTAACAGCAAAAGCTACAAGGGGAGTAATGGCAATGTCTATCGCCAGCACCCCGGCGTGCTCTTGGGGCTAGCCTGGCAAGGAGAGCGCACGCTGGCCTCATTGGACTGGGATGTGGTACCCAGTCAGCGACGCTTCGGTAGGCTCGACGATGAACAGCGCGTGCGCTTAAGCGGCCAGTACAAAATCAACCGTCGCTGGAATATCAGCGCGGGGATTGCGGCCATTGTGGAAGGCCGCGACAACGATGCGTTGTCACTGGGCGCCGGCTATCACTGGGAAAGTGGTGCTGCGGTAAATATGGCGCTTATCTATGCCGGCCCGGAAGAGCTAGGCGGATCCATTCAAGTACGCTTCCCCTTCTGGAAACGCGACTGACAAGCAAGATGGGGCTACGCGGAGCAGCCCCCTCTCGCAACTAGAATTGCAGGCTAACATCCAGCCCGTAACTTGCGGGCTCACCGAATGCACCAACCCGAGTAGACCACGGAAAGGCGCCGATGATGTCGAGCTGGTATTCCTCGTCGGTAAGATTTTTACCCCACAGGGCGACCGACATCAGCCCACCAAAAGCAGCCATATCTCGCACGCCCAACCTTGCGTTCAACAACCCGTAATCCGCAATCTCGGCATCATTGATAACACTGGCATTAGCCGCAGGCCACTGACTGTCGCGCCAGGAGTAATTGATATTTGCCAATAGCGATACCGTGCCCCAGAGATACGGCGTA
Source organism: Litorivivens sp. (assembly GCF_057445395.1). Lineage (NCBI taxonomy): Bacteria > Pseudomonadati > Pseudomonadota > Gammaproteobacteria > Litorivivens > Litorivivens sp. The sequence continues at coordinate 52,092 of NZ_JBVBUV010000014.1, read as the reverse complement.
TAGGTCAAATCAACCATATAACTTGACTCAGGTGCACTGGGCAACGCATAACCCTCAGCCTCATTGGCACCGGTGTTCGGATTAATGACCTCTTCAACATTAGCATCCAATCTTGCATAGTTCATCGTTAGCATCAGATCGTGCGTCACTAGCAAGGTGAGATCCGTTTCAAATCCTGTGATGGAGGCCTTACCCGCATTGAATACCACGACATCTGCCGGGTTACCCTGGGTAGCGAAGCTCAGTTGAATGTCGTCATAAGCACTATCAAAGAGAGCTGCGTTCACGCGCAGGCGTCGGTCGAACCATTCAGATTTGATACCCAACTCGGTATTGGCTACCTGCTCTTCGCCAATCGGTGTGGTCAGGCTCTGTGAACTCACACCACGGCCGGTGTAGCCACCGGTTCGATAGCCTTCGACGTACTTTGCGTAAACATTGAGATCATCGGTGACATCCCACGCCACAGTAAACGCAGGGCTAGTATTGGAATAATCGGATTCAGCGTCGACGTTATCAAAGTCTTCCCCCCCAAAGACCACGCCCCAGAAGCCATTGCGACGGCTTCCGCGCACATAACGCGTGTCCTCAGTCTGACGGATACCCACCGTGAAGTGCCAGCGACTGTCGAGCTGCACTGGACTATAAGTCACCTGGCCAAAAATAGCCGACGCTTCATTCTCTGCCCAGGTCGTTCGTGTCTGCAGGGATTCTTCCACCGGCTCGACGAAACTGGATATCGGCAACGGCAGTGGACCGGTCAGCGTTTCGGCTGCCAGCGCGATATAGTCCGTGGTATGTTCCGAGCCCGATTCTTCGAAATAGTAAATACCGGCCAGATAGGAAAGTTGGTCATCCAAAGCACTGCCGGTAATCTGAAATTCCTGACTGAATTGGCGATGCGCTGTCACAAAGGGATCATTGGCAAATAAGCGATCCGTATTTGCGTTGGCGCCATAATCCTGATAAATCCATTCGTTCATGTCGCGGTAGCCTGACAGCGATTTCACATTCATAGCGTCATTCACATCCCAGCCAACAATCAAGCTGTGCCCTCGCACACGCAGACCGCTTTCCTTAATCGGATGCCGAGGTTCTACCGAATCAATAAAATCTTCTGACCAGGTTACCTGCTCAAAACCTGCGGCGGGCTCGCCAATAGTCTGGTAATAAAAAGTTCCAATATCGTTGTCGGTATAGTCGTAGGCATAATCAACAGTGACGGAGTCCGAAGCATCATAGCGCAGCGCCAGTCTCGCCCCCTGCTTACGCTCGTCACCAAAATCCGGCCCCTCACCCAGGTTTTCCACCCAGCCGTCCCGCTCGCTGAACACATAGCCCAGTTTGGCACTCAGACCACTGACAATCTCCGGAAAATCGATATCGGTCTGCACTTCCAGCCTATCGTAGTTTCCCAGCGTTAGGCTCTGCTTCCAGCCAAATTCGCCACTTGGCGCGCGCGGTACAATATTAATCGCGCCGCCCGTCGCGTTTCGCCCATAGAGGGTACCCTGCGGTCCGCGCAGTACTTCGATGCGCTCAGGGTCCACAATCTTGTTGGCGAGCCCTGAAGAGCGCGAAACATATATGCCATCGATATACACCCCCACCGCCGGATCCTGAGTTATCTGTACATCGTTATTACCAATACCGCGAATAAAGACCCGCAGCGAAGATTGAGAGTTGGGGAACTGCCGCATCGCCATATTGGGAACGGTAAATTGGATATCTGCGAGATTACTAATACCGAACTTTTCAATATCTTCACTATTAAAAGCCGACAGAGAGATGGGCGTGTCCTGCAGTGACGCCGCTTTCTTTTCAGCCGTCACAACAATCTCCTCCAAAGCCGGTGCGCTGCGTTGAGCCTGTGCAACACCGGAAAGCAACAACGCGACCAAAGTTGTGCCATACCATTTTTTGTTCATTTACTGCTCCCCTCGCTAATCAAAACAACCACCGCGCGTCGACGCCGTAACGTCGCGGTGGCATCAAGCTACCAGTGTTAGTCCCAATTGAATCACCTACGCCACCGGAATTGCTCATGTAGCGTTCATCAAATACGTTGTTTACATAAAAGCTTAATGCGCGGTCGCCCTCGGTGTTTTCCCAAGTGAATCGAAAATCTATCAGAGAGAATGCCTCGTCACCACTGGCCAGCGGGTCCTCGCGGAATGCATCGTAGGCTGAGTCATCTATGCCAAAATAGCGCTCGCTGCGATACTGAAAATCGACACGCGGCGTCAGTAGGCCCGCTGACGTTTGGACCGTGTATTGCACCCCCAGCGACAGGTTGTCCTGTGGCGATACTTGGAAAGGTTCATCAGATCGATCATTGAGTTTCTCGCCCTGACCTATCGCCTGTGTAAACAGATCAGCGTCTTTATAATCTTCGTAGGAATAATTATTGTTACTGTAGGCGAGATTAACACTCATGGCGGGTACCGGAATCCACTGCACCTCAATCTCAGAACCCAGGATGCTTGAGCGCCCCGCGTTCTGGAAAATTACAGCGTTATTGCCTGCAGAGTCGCGTTTTACCTGGATCAACTGCATGTTGTCGAAGTCCATACTGTATGCCGCGATGTTGATCCTCAGCGACCGAGCCAACGCCTCAATCTTGATGCCCACTTCACGGTTTTCAACCTCTTCAGGTTCTATACGCTCCAGGCCATCAATTCCTCGAGGCTCAAAAAACCCTGCCTTGAACCCAAAGCTCCAGGTAGCGTACAGCATGCCGGAATCAAAGCCGCTAGCAGCCAGCCACGCGTCATCAAACTGATACGCTATCGAGGCCATCGGTGTGGTTTTCGAAAAAGTCTCCGATTTTTTATCCACCAGTGGATTGTTCATGTCCAGCGGGAAATCAGGGATGGAATCGCCATTAGTATCCGGGAACAGCGAATTGGCCAGTGTTACCGGATCATCCAGCCAGCGCAGCGGCCCAAGGTAGGGATGAAAGCCACCGGCGCCAGGCCCAAACACACCGGCATACTGCGGCGCAGCAAACAGACCACTGCCTTGCAATCGCGCTGAGATTGCTTCCACATCACTGGTGAAAACCTTGAGATCAGAGGAGCGCTCTTCAGCGGTGTAGCGCACACCTGCCGTAACTTCAATCTGCTCGGTCAACTGATAACTCGCCTGACCGAACAAGGCTGCGGTTATATTTTCAAGACCAAACTGCGAATACGACAACGGTGTCAACACACCCACCAGCGGCACCGTGCCACCCACGACCGGCTGGGTTGGTGCCTGACTGCTCGCCAGCTGTGCCAGCGTCTGACTGTCAAAACCAGCTAGGGCAGTAAATAGCGAAAACGGCTCTTCGTTAGTCTCGCGCATCGCAAACGCCCCGAGCGTGTAGGAGAAGGTGTCGTCAAATACCGCACCATTGAGTTGAAACTCCAAACTGATGGAGTCGCGTCGACTCTTCTGCTCTGGATCAGCAAACGAAATACCGTAGGATTCACTGAGTTTCTTGGTACCGCCGTCGTTGTCCCCCAACCATTGCGGTCCCTTTTCTGCGCCGCGCACACCAAAGACCAGTTTCGCGGTATGTGTATCATTCACTTCCCACTGCAGGGTTGATGACAGCATCACCGTTTCAAGGTCCCGCGTCATGTAGGGATTTGGCCCTACGCGGGTGGTGTAATCGCCGAGTCGTTCACGTGAATTGGATTCGCAGTTATCTCGAAACGCACTGGGCTGGCTCGGATCGGTATCGCCGGACCACATCACATACAGCCCTTTCATAAACAGCGACTGCTCATTGATCACGTTGCAGTGGTCTGTGGCGATCTGCTCATGCACGCGACCATAGTAAGCAAATGCATCCAGACCGAGGGTGTCGCTGATATCCCAGCGTAACTGACCGATAACTGATTGCCTGTCATTGTCGCCACCACGCTTGGTCCCGATAATCTCATCTTCGATATAGCCATCATCTTTGATAGTGTTGGCGGCCAGTTTTACAAAAACATGGTCACTGACGGGCCAGTTAAAACTGGCTTTGGCGCGTCGTAAACCATCGTTACCAATGCCGGTCTCTATATAGGATTCAACACTGTCGCTGGGCTTGACCAGCGACAAAACCATAGCGCCACCCGTTGTATTCTTACCGAATAAGGTCCCCTGTGGACCACGCAGTACTTGAATACTGGCCACGTCGACGGTATCTAATAACTGTCCATCCGCACGCGGCAGAAAAAGATCATCCAAGTACACGCCCACCGCCGGGTCAACGCGAGCAAAACCGGTTCTCTCACCCACGCCGCGAATAAAAATGGCGCTCGAGCGATTTTTCGTCACTTCCAAGCTGGGAACCACTTTTGCGAGGTCTTGCACATTACCTAATCCGCGTTCACGTAAATCATCTCCGGTAAGCGCACTTACCGCTATCGGCGTTTCCTGAATATTTTCGGCTCGGCGCCGGGCGGTAACAATAACTTCTTCCAAGGCAGCATTATGACTTTTCTGAACATTGCCTAACACAGGTGTAGAACCATGTATGCAAATCGCAAGCAAAAGCATTTGGCGAAATTTAGGTTTCATCATGTACACGCTCGCTAGTTATTATTATGGGGAAAACGCTATGACTGTGCTGCGGCCTGACGCCCTGCCAGGCGACCAAAAAAAGTGACATCGGCTACCGACATACCGCTGGCATAGCCCGCCGATGTTCTGGGAATACCCGCAACCGTTCTGCCAGCAGCAAACAAGCCCTCTACTGTGCTGCCGTCAGGGCGCAATACTTCGCCCGTTGGTTGAACCTCCAGTCCGCCGAGGGTAAATACCGGCGGTCTTATTTGATCTAGCGCGTAACTGACCAGCGCATAGGGCGGTTCATCCAGTGGCATCAACCAATCCGACGCTTTGTGAAAAAGCGGATCCTGCCCCAGCGCTGCATTCTGATTGTAATAATCCACCGTATGTTGCAGGTTGCCTGCGGGGAGTCCGCTCTCAGATTCCACCTCTTCAACCGTTTCACCAACCGCAACAATATCCACGTTTAGATACGCCGGCCGTTCAAAATGGCGATTGTCGATGAACATGAAAATACGTCCCTGACTCTGCTGGGTTGCATAGTGCCCCAGCCGCGCCAGGTAGACATCTTCGTTAATAAAGCGTTGCCCCTGCTCATTCACAAAAATGCCGTAGGTAAGCTGGGCCGGCGGGTAATGGGCAATGCCGACAAAGGCTTCGCCCATATTGATCAAATTTCCACCGGCTGCCTGCCCCAGACGTATTCCATCGCCCCGATCGCCGGGGTTACCGTGGCGGGTCGCAATCCCATCCAAGGTCGGGAGATGCTTACGCGTCATTGCTTCGTTCATGATAAAGCCGCCAGTACACAGCACGACACCGCGGTGCGCACGAATCAGCACCTGCCGGTTATCGATTCTGGCGGCAGCTCCTACGACGCGCTTTTGCTCATCCTGAACCAGGGCCGTGATACGGGCATCGCAAAGAATATTGACTCCGGATTCACGCACCCTTTCCAACAGATGCCCCATAAATACCAGACCACCGCTGTGATCGGCATCTGCAGGTAGGTGTCCACGTGGTGCCGCCTGCGCCATCTCGACAAAAGGCCAGGCCCGCTCATTGCCGGTGTACTGCAGAGAATCGCCGGTCATGGCAACTACATCTCTACCGTCATAAAAACCGCGTTTGTAGGGCACACCAAGGGACTCGGCCCAGTCAAAATGCTCCACCGCGCCGTCGCAGAACAGACGCAGCCTGTTCTCGTCGCAATTGTCCCCAAAGCAGGCTTTCAGATAGTTATAAAAATTGTCTGGCGAATCGGCTATGCCGAGATCGCGCTGCAGCCTGGTGCCACCACCGAGGTACATCTCGCAGGCTGACATCTGAGTAGAACCACCACCGCCGCTTGAAGATTCCAGCACCGTAACCGCAGCACCCGCTCGCCTTGCTTCAAGAGCGGCACTGGCACCGGCACCGCCTAGCCCGGCAACGAGCACATCGGTTTCCAAGTCAAAAGCCTCTACGCCACTCAGGGGAATAATATCGCTCACTGTGTTTTCGCCGTTGTTATCTCGTTTCAATTGCTATTTGCAGGCGATATCTATATCACAGAAACATTTCTATTGGTATGTTTTATAAATTCACTCGGATACAACCGGCAGGCACGACAGATTCGACCAGCGCAACTTGCGTGAGCGGGCAATGTAAATCCTAGGACAGGAGACTGAATGATAGGAGGGAGAAGGTTAACGCTTGAGTGCCATCTGGGGATTCGCAACTAAAGCTGTGTTACCCGATAAAATGACGCCCCGAATCGACAGAGCGCCATTTGTTTTAGGGACAAGCTCCTACACCCTGTGCAAGAGCCTAGCAGTAGTGCCAATCAGGCCGCGGCGCGTGTTTCCGGGTCAAAGGTGATAGGCATCGCTTTAATGGTATTGATAAAGAAAGAGCGCATGTAAGTCACATCACCGGCAAACTTGGGGTTGCGCAAACGCGGAATCATTTCTTCAAAAATAATACGCAGCTCAAGTCGCGCCAAGTTCATACCCAGACAGAAATGCTCTCCAATACCAAAAGCGCGGTGCTCGCGATTAATAGCCTGATGGCGCTTGTGGCGGTGAATATCGAACTGCATTGCATCGTCGCCAAACACATCTTCATCGTGATTGACCGCGTGATAGTGCAACACCACTTTCTCGCCCTTCTTGATGTTATAGCCGTTCCACTCGATATCCTGCGTAGCGGTACGACGCATCGCGATAAACGCGGTGTTATAGCGCAGCATTTCTTCTACGGCCATTGGAATATCTTCCGGGTGGTCAACCAGATGCTGCAGCTGATCCGGGTTCTCCATCAACAGTCGCATGCCGTGGGCTGTGGCCGTACGGGTACTCTCGTTGCCACCTACCATAATCAGGATAAACATCCAGGCGAACATTTCTTCGGTCACTTTGACGCCATCAACTTCGCCTTCAAGCAAGGCCTGAACCACCTGGCTTGTGGGGTTCTCGCGCTGTTTTTTAGCCAGCTCAATGGCATACATGATAACTTCCATTGAAACAGCGTTGCCTTCATCAATGCCGGTTGCGACATCAGGATCATCGGCGAAGGCCATTACGTTGGTCCACTCAAAAAACTGCTTGCGATCTTCCTGGGGTACGCCCAGCACCTCCAGGATGGCAATCAATGGCAGCTCAGCCGCCACATCTTCAACAAACTCACACTCACCTTTGGCTGCCACTCGATCAACAATCGCTTTAGCCTGCGCCCGCAGCCAAGGCTCCATCGCGGCTACTGCCCGAGGTGTAAAGGCGTCACGCACTACCTTGCGGTACTTCATGTGCCGTGGGGGATCCATCGAGATGATGAAATTTTCGTTCATCACCTCCTGAATAGCCGCCTGCTCAGGCGGCATTTCCATCGGGAATGGCCCTTTTTCAGCGGAAGAGAAGAGATCCGGGTTCTGGGAAACAAAATCCAGCGCATCGCGTTTAACCGCCGCCCAGTAGGGCACGCCATTGTCAGGGTCATCAAATTTCACAAAAGAGCCCTGCTGGCGCAGCTTGCCAAGGTCGGCATAAGGCATGCCGTTAACATAGGCATCCAAATCCAGCAGGTGGGTAAACGGACATTGACTCATAGGTACTTCCCTTCCAAGTTGTGGTTTCTCATCGCTTTTTTTGAGGCTCACGAGCGCCCGTAACGGGGTTTTCTGCCGCTATTTAACGATTTGGTAATCTACGCTACCACAACCACAATAACATTTTGGTTAAAATGTTTTTATGTGCAGCCGGCTTATTACTGTATCGTAATCATAAAGCCTTTGACCAATGGCGCCAGCTTTCCTAGATTGCGCGCTACTTAAACGGCCTTGAAAGTTTAGACCATGCAGTGGAAACACGTTGACATCAGCGCCTTTGGCGGCCCCGAAAACATCAAGGTTATTACGGAAGATACCCTGCCACAGCCCGCACCTGGTCAGGTACGGGTAAAAGTACTGACCGCAGGCACCGGCTTCACAGACACCGTTATTCGCCAGGGCCAGTACGTCGACGTCAAAGACAAGCCTCCCTTCACCCTCGGCTACGACTGGTTCGGCCTGATAGATGCCGTGGGCAGTGGCGTTACCCAATTCAAGGTGGGCGACCCTGTTGCAGACATGTCGGTGATTGGCGGCTACACCCAATATCTGTGCGTAGACGCGGAGCGGGTGATTCCCTGCCCAGAAGGCCTGAACCCTGCGTCAGCGGTGTGCATGATTCTGTCGTATACCACGGCCTACCAGATGCTGACCCGGGAATGTTCACTGAAATCTGGCGACAGCATTCTGGTACATGCCGCCGGCGGTGCAGTGGGCACCGCTCTGCTGGAACTCGGCCGCGAAATGGGTCTCAAGGTTTATGGCACAGCGTCGAAGGGCAAACATTGCCTCGTGAAACACTACGGCGCCATACCCATCGATTACCACAATGAAGATTTTGTCGAGCGCATAGCACAAGAAACCGGTGGCAAAGGCGTACAGGCCGTGTTTGACACCATCGGCGGCAAGTACTGGTCTCGCTCCTATCGTTGCGTAGCCAAAGGCGGCAAGCTGGTCGGGTTTGGCGCTCTACAGGTCACAACCGGCGAAGAAAAGATTCCAAGCTTGCTGTTCGGCTTTTTGAAGCTGCTCGCTCTGTGGCCGATGCTGCCCGATGGCAAAAGTAGTGGCTTTTACAATATCCAGACCCGTCGCGGCAAGAAACCGGAAGAGTTCAAGGAAGACGTTGCAACGCTCATGCAATGGCTGAAACAGGAGCGCCTTAAACCTGCAGTCGCTGCCATCCGCCCGTTGACCGACGCTGCCGACGTACACCGCCAGATAGACAAAGGCGAAATTGCCGGCAAGGTGATATTGGACTGCCAGCAAACAGATTGACTATCTAGCACCTACTAGAGGGGAAGCAAGATGAAGTTCTGGCAATGTCTGTCAATGATCGACATGGATGAACTGCCAACTCTCGCAACACACGCCGAGGACCTTGGATTTGAAGGTGTCACCCTGGGCGAACACCTAATTACCTTTGCCGAACAATACGAACACTACGACTACAGCAAAAACAGTCTCATACGCTGGTATCCCGAAACTCACTGGCCGGAACCCTGGGTTGAAATTGGCGCGTTGTCACAGGTCACCAAGACCCTTAAATTTCTCAATACGCTCTATGTGTTGCCGATGCGAGATCCTTTTCAGGCCGCCAAGCTAATCTCCACGGCAGCCAATCTTTGCGGCGACCGCCTGCTTCTCGGTGTCGGCATAGGTTGGCAAAAATCGGAATTTGAGTTGGTCGGCCAGAATTTTCATGACCGAGGAAAACGCACCGACGAAATGCTGACGGTGATGAAAATGTTATGGACTGGCGACAATGCTTCGTTTGACGGGGAGTACTATCAATTCCCTCCCCTGCAAATGTCTCCGGGCCTGAAACACCGTCTTCCCATTTGTATCGGCGGCTTCAGTGAGCCCGCCTTGCGCCGCGCAGCTCGCAACGATGGCTGGGTGGGCGCTCAGCACGAGATGAAGGATGTCGAACAGCTGCTACCAACATTAAAGCGGTTTCGCGCCGATTCCGGACTGCCCTGGGAGGGTTTCGAGGTGGCGCTGGCGCTATACGATAATTCCCCCGCCAATTTAGAGCGCTGTAAAGAACTTGGTGTCACAATGCTTTACCGCGAAGCGTTTTGCGACAAAAACGGCATGGCCAGTACCATGACCCTGGACGAAAAGTTGCGCGACATGGAGCACTTTGCCAAACAGTTTATCCACACCTGATATTTCGAATTGATCAATGCGGTCGATAAGAGGTAACACGATGCCCACCACCCAAACCACCTTTTGCCGCATATGCGAAAATCAGTGCGGACTAATAGTTACTGTCGAAAACAACGCTATCACAAAGGTTGAGCCTGACAAGGCGCACGTAGTCTCTAAAGGCTTTGCCTGCATCAAAGGCCTCAGCATCGAAAAAATGCGTACGACGGCAGACCGGATCACGACACCACTGAAGAAAACTGACAGTGGGTTTGAGACTATCAGTTGGGAGCAGGCACTGTGCGAAATTGGCGAAAAAATCTGCGCCCTGCGCGATCGCCACGGTGACGAATCTGTCGGCGCCTACTTCGGCAATCCAATCAGTTTCAGCCCCCTGATGCCGATATTCTGGACAGCCTTTACTCAGGGTCTGAATACCCACAAGGTTTACAATACCGGCAGCCTCGACTGCAACAACAAGTTTCTTGTGAGTCAACACCTCTACGGCTCACCCATGGCCCTGACCTTTCCGGATATTGATCACATCAATTGCCTGATCATGATTGGCGCCAATCCCGCTATTTCAAAAATGAGCTTTATCAATTTGCCAGACCCGGTGCGACGACTCCAGGAAATCGAAGCTCGCGGCGGTACAGTGTTTAACGTGAACCCACGGCGCACGGAAACCGCAAAAGCCGTAGGCGAGCAGGTGTATATCCGCCCCGACACCGACGTGTTTATGCTACTGGGCTTTCTCAACGAGGTTTTTGCCCGCAACGCAATTGACGCCGCGCGTGTTGCCACCCATATGAACGGACTCGACGCACTGCGCGAACTTTGCCTGGATTGGACGCCGGAAAAACAGGCGGAAGTCACCGGCATCAGCGCCGAGCAATTACGTACGCTGGTAAACACGTACCTAAACGCCAAAGGAGCCGCCCTCTACGGCTCTACCGGCATTAACCAAGGCAGCAATGGCACCCTCGCGTTCTGGCTGCTGGAAGTCATCAATGCACTTACCGGCAATCTGGACCGCAGCGGCGGCAGCTTGATGGGACTGGGAATATTCGATTATGGCAAAGCAACCAAAGATGCCGACAAAAACGTTTTCCATTCACGCATCGGTAATACCCGTAATTTTCTCGGCGCCCTGCCCGCCGCCCTGATGGCCGATGAAATCCTGCAGCCAGCGCAGGATCAGGTACGCGCCATGTTTGTATTGTCAGGAAACCCGCTGCTCACCGCGACCAACAGTCATAAACTGGCAAAAGCGCTGGAGCAGCTGGAATTGCTGGTATGTATTGATATTGTGCGCAATGAAACTGCGGAATACGCCGACTATATCTTACCGGGAACACACTTTACCGAACGCCCGGACATTCCCTTTTCTTTTATCAGCCTTTCAGGACTGTCACCGCGCCCCTGGTTCCAGTATACCGACCGACTGGTGACACCACCCGGCGAATGTCGCGACGAATTGTGGACAATGCGTCAACTCGCCAAAGTATGCAATGCGCCGTTCTTCGGCTCGCGAACCCTACAGGCATTGATCAACACCGGCGAGAGGCTGGGTAAACTCCCTCTCATCGGCAAAGCCTTGACCCCGATGCCTGAGCGCTTGTTGGGAATGATAGCCCGTATGGGCAAGCAGGGAGGCCTGCGTGCGCTACGAAAGTATCCACACGGCAAAGCGCTCTCGCCCATCGAAGGTAATTCCTATTTGGGCAAGCGTGTATTGACTAAAGATGGCAAAGTGCAATTGGCGCCACAAACCTTTATCGATCTGGCTGCGCAACGTCTGCTGACAAGCTTTGACAAAGCAAAGGCTGAACAACAGCAGTTCAAATTAATCACCAAGCGAGAACGTTTCAGCCACAACAGCTGGACCCATAACGACACGGCCTTTGTGAAAGGAAAACGGCAAACTAATTATCTGTATATACACCCGCAAGACGGGCAAAAACTGGGCTGCGGCGACGGCGACCTGATTGATGTAAGCAATGCCACCGGCTGCGTGCGCCTGCCAGTGTCGCTCAGCGATGACCTGATGCCCGGTACCGTCGCATTGCCTCACGGCTGGGGTCATCAGCGCGCCAGCGGGTTGCGTGTGGCCAACAAGACTCAGGGAGTGAATGCGAATATTCTGGCGGCCGATGGACCGGACGCGATTGAGCCAATATCGGGTATGGCGCAATTTAACGGCATCACCATTTCGCTAAAGGTGGTAGGGTCTTCTGAAGTTCTATAGCAAGCCCCTTAGGCCCAGCAAGGTGCGACTAACGGTTGCCTCCCAAAGCGGATTCAGATCATCCAGTGCAAGGTGCTGCATGACCGCCGGAAAATCTTCATGCGCACCGGACTTTTTTAGCTGGCTCAATATTTTTTTGTCTGCGGCCTGAAGCTCAAACATGGTAAAGCCCATTACCGCCCAAAGCAGGCTTTGCGCCTGTAATACCGCGTTCGGCAAGGTCATACCCTGAGCCACGAGTATCCTGGAGATACTATCAATCCGGCGAACCGCACCGGGCGCGCTACCTGCCAAACCGATGATGTACAGCAACGCCGGTTGCGAGCGAATCGCCGCGCGCAGCGCATTCATCCAGTTTTCTATCTCCGTCTGCCAGTCACTGCTATGGTCATAACTGTCATCGAGCGCTGTCAAAGCACGGTCAGCCATGGCATCGAACAGAGCCTCCTTACTAGCGAAATAGGTGTAAAGGTTTCCCGGCACGGTATCCAGCGCCTGCGCGAGTTTGCGCAGAGAAAACGTTTCACCACCGCCGCCGGCAATCAGGGCCATCGCCTGATCGAGGATCTGGTCTCGCGAGAGCCTGGCGGGTCTGCCGCTGACCTGTTGTAAGGGTTTTCTGGACACCCTGTAATCTCTCCTGCATTGACTTAATGAACAGTGTTCATTAACTTTACCGACATTCACACTAATAGCAACTAGGGAATGATACCCGCGATGGCAACGCCGACCTCAGAATTTCCAGAACTCGGTTTTTACGCTCTGCCCGGCCACACCCGCACGCCCGCCGACCTGCTTGACGAAGTGCGCGCCGCTGAAACACTCGGTGTCGGCTCCGCCTGGCTGTCAGAACGCTTCGACGTGAAGGAAGTTGCCGCATTGGCCGGCGCCGCTGGCGCCGTCACTGATAAACTCGTTATCGGCACTGGTGCGACCAACATCAACTCCCGCCACCCGATGCTTACCGCAACCATGGCCAGCACGCTGCACCGCCTGACCCACGGCCGCTTTGCATTGGGCGTAGCACGTGGCGTCGGTATCCGCTACGACCTGATGGGCATGGAAAAAGTCACCAACGCCCACCTGAGCGAGTTTGCCGACATGATGCGCAAACTGTGGCGGGGGGAACGTGTCAGCCATAATGGCAAGCTCGGCAATTATCCCTACCTGCACATGAATGACTGGCTCGACGAAGACATTCCGCTCATGTTTGTCGGCTTCGGCCCTAAGAGCCTGCGCTTTGCCGGCAGCCTGTTCGACGGCGTCATCCTGCACACCTTCCTCTCGGACCAGGCCTTAAAGAAAGCGGTAGCCTGTGTGCGAGAAGGTGCAGAAAACGCCGGACGTGATCCAGACGCCGTAAAAGTATGGAGCGTGCTGGCGACTGCCTGCGATGCTGACGAAGCCACCTACCTGAAATATATCGTTGCCCGCATGGCGACCTACCTGCAGGCACCCAACTACGGCGAACTGCTGGTCGATATCAACGGCTGGGATCGCGCCACACTGGATGCCTTCCGCGCCGACAAAGTGGTCAGCAAAATGCCCGGCGGCATCGACAGTGTTGCCAGTACGGAGCAGCTGCGACACATTCGCGATCTTTTGCCCGAATCCTGGCTGCCCGCCGCTGTGGGTTCAGCCGAAGACTGCGCGCAACGCTTTAACGACCAGTTCGAGGCCGGTGCCGACGGCATCATCATCCACGCCAGTCAGCCACACGAGTTTGCGCCAGTACTGGAAGCTTATCGGAAAGTACGCGACAAAAGCCGCTTTACTGATCGCACAAACCGCCCCTGCTGAAAAACGCGCTGCTCACTAACAGAGAGATATCATGACAGAAGAATTACGCCCCACCCCGGCCCTCGATGACACCGAAGCGGTTCGCGCGAGTCTCGAGCAATGGTTTGCTACCCAGGTGTATCCGAACCGCGACGTCCGTATTCCAGCGCTGAAAATCCCTGAAAATACCGGCATGTCCAATATCACACTGATGTTTGACTGCATACTGGATCAAGGCGCACAACGGCTGCCAATGGTTGCGCGCCTGCAAGCGCAGGGCGAAAAGCTCGCCTTTCCGGAATACAACCTGCCCATGCAGTTTGACGCCATGAAAGTGCTCAGCGAAATCGACGGCTTGAAACTGCCAGAGCTAGTCGATGAAGAACCCACCGGCCAGGTACTGGGCTCACCGTTTTATATCATGCACCAGACCGCCGGTCGTATTCCGCCCGACATGCCGCCCTATCACATGGACGGCTGGCTTTGTGAAGCCACACCGGAAACACGAGGCGCACTCTGGAATAACGCGATCAACATGATGGCGACGCTACACCGTCAACCTATCGAGAGCGCACCGATCGCAGGGTTTATAAAACGCTACGACTTCCCCAAATCCTTCGACGACCAGTTGAGCTATTGGGAGCGCTACATGGATTGGGGGCTGGAAAACGCCCGCAACGAAGATTGTGAAGTAGCCCTGCAGTGGCTGCGCCAACATCAACCCAGCGAACAATGCCAACGCCTTTGCTGGGGCGACTCGCGCATGGCGAATATCATTTTTGAAGAGCAAAGCTGCGACGTTGCCGCTCTGCTCGACTGGGAAATGCTCTGCGTTGGCGATCCACAACAGGATATTGCCTGGTGGATATTCATGGATGAACTGTTTAGTCACGGATTGGGTGTTCCCCGACTGGAGGGCCTGCCCGACGGCGATGCAACCGCCAGAGACTGGCAGCAGTTAACAGGCTTACACACTGACAACCTGCACTACTACCGAGTGTTTGCCGGGCTGCGTATTTCTCTGATCCTTGCACGAATGTCTCTGGCTACCGACAAAAGCATGCTGGAGCAGAGTTTTGCAAGCAGCTATATGCGACGCGTAATGAACGAGCACAACAACTAAAGATAACTCGACGAGATCACTTATGAATATCGACTTTTCTAACAAAACCTATCTGGTTACCGGCGGCGCCTCAGGCATTGGTGCAGCAACTGTTCGCTATCTGGCCACGCACGGCGGCAATGCCGTGATCGCAGACCTCAACCGCGAAGCAGGCGAAGCATTAGCAGCGGACTTTCCACAACACGTGCGTTTTCACCCAACCGATGTTACCGAGTTGGATCAGCTCATTGCTGCCTGTGATCTGGCCGCCGAAAGCTTCGGCGGCCTCGACGGCGCGGTGAACAGCGCGGGGCTGGGCAGTCTGGGCACCACCACCGACATGCCACTGGAAGAATGGCACAAGGTCATCAACATTGACCTTCACGGCGTGTTCTACGCCTGCCGGGCCAGCATTCCCCATCTGCGTAAACGCGGCGGCGGCAGTATTGTTAACGTCGCATCGCTCAGCGGCGTTCGCGCCGATCACGGCTTTGCGGCATATAACGCCGCTAAAGCGGCTGTCATCAACTACACCCGCACCCTCGCGCTGGATCACGGTGGTGACAATATTCGCGCCACCGCCGTATGCCCGGGTTTCATTGAAACCCCCCTTACTGAGATTCCGGGATCCATTGACGCGGTGAAAGACGCATGGCTTAACGCCATCGCACTTGGTCGGGGCGGTAGCGCCGAAGAAGTCGCCAATCTCATCGTATTTCTGCTGTCACCGGCAGCCAGCTATATCACAGGCACTGAAGTGGTAATTGATGGCGGCATGGGTAGTTCAAACAACCAACCCAATCTGCCCAGAATTTTTTCATCAATGTAATTGCTGAAAGGCTGAAATTTCCTCAAAAAAAAGGCCGCGAAAGCGGCCGTCAAAGAGGAAAGTGGCAAGGCTTACATGCCCCAACGGTAGATCAGATCAACACCATAGCTGCGCGGCTCGCCGAACATGACGGATCGCCCGGCCTGTGGCAGGTTATGCACATTGTTGATGCTATAGTCTTCATCCAGCAAGTTCTTGCTCCATACCGCCAGATCCAGGGTGCCGTCCAGCACCGCGAGATCATACATACCCAAGCGCGCATTCAGCACCGCAAAATCATGCTGTCGATCCTGGGCAAACGTAGACGTTTCAGCTTGGGCGCCACCATTGCGCTCGTCAGTGTAGGAGTAGGTCGCGTTAAACCCTAACCGTTGACCCAGACCGCCGGTCCACAGCGTCCAGTCTACCGCGGCGGTATAGGCGTGCTCGGGGGCTGAGTCGAACACAAAGCCGTCATCAATTTCACCCGACAACGGGTTGCGACTCGGTGCGATACTGGCATCCAGATAGGCGTAGTTCAGAATCAGAATCAGGTTTTCTGACACCAGCCAGGTCGTGTCCAGCTCAAATCCTTCCAGCGTAGATTCCCCAGCATTAGCAACTGTGGTGTCGCTTACCGCATTAGGTACAGAGAAGTTCAACTGCTGATCTTCAAACTTCTGCTGAAAAATATCCGCATTCAACTGCACGCGGCCACCGAAAAAGCGAGATTTAAGGCCGAGCTCGTACGCGATAACTTTTTCAGGGTCGAACCCCTGGCGAAAGCGCTCGGCACCGGCCGCCGTAATTTGCTCGCGAGTATTGAAGCCACCGCTTTTATAGGCCTCATTACGTTTTGCGTACACGTTGACGCTGTCAGTCACTTCATATTCGGCAATCAGGCTGTAGGAATCGTCTTCAAAATCCCGGTCGCCAATTGCATCGTAAAACACATCATTGATCTGGGTGCCAATATCCAGATTGTCACGGTCTTTGTTGTCACCATCACCGGGTATGACAGTAAATGTCATTTGGCGACGGAAGGCGCGAGCATAGCGCGAATCTTCCGAATGACGCAGGCCAAGCGTTAAATTCAAACGCTCTTCCAATACCGGCGGCCTCCAGCTCAGCTGGGCAAAGGCGGCCTTGGCAGAGTTCTCAATGTCATAGCGCGCCTGAGTCAGAATCTCGATGCGAGTATTGGTGTTATTGCCGTCTTGGGTGCTGCCCAACGGTGCCGAAATCAAGTGACCAATCTCGCCCGGACTCTGCCGCGCCTCTTCTTCAAAATAATACAGACCGGCAATGTAGTTCACGCGGTCATCAAACAATGAGCCCGAGAACTGCAGCTCATGAGAAAACTGCTCCTGATCGATATCCGGAGTAAAACCGTCGTATTGGATTGAGCGGCCAACACAGCCGGCCGCACAGGGCATGGTAGCGCCCGATGTCGGCGCCACCGGAAAGCCGAACAGCGGCTCGTTGTCGAGACGATAGCCATCGGTGCGGGCACCGGTTGCCAGCACGGTGGGAGTGGCGTCGTACAGATCACGCTGGGCGTAGATATATTTGATTTCCAGGGTTTCACTAACGCTCCAATCCAAAGTCAGCTGGTGACCGGAAATATCGTTAACGGCTTCAGGCATGGGAATGGCGGAATGAATTTCATCCGGCAATTCCTCGCTGCGATTAAAGTCATAGAACTGGCGAGCGCCCGAGTTAATCAGATTGGTGATCGCAATACCTGAATTGGCATTGGGGTTTGGTATCGGATCCGATGGCCGGATGTGCGAATAGGTCATATTGGTGTTGGTAACTTCAGCCTTATCGTAGGCGTAATCAACCCGCAGGCTGTCGTTCACCTCCCAGCCAAAATCAAAGCGGTAACCTTCGGTGTCAGAATCACCAAAATCACCACCTTCGCCAGTGTTTTTGATGTAGCCGTCCACGCCTTTTTTCAGGTAGGCAAACTTGGCAGCGGCGCCCTCCCACAGTGGCACGTTTAACATGGTGCGGCTGTTAAACAGACTGCGGTCGCCCACGGTGAGGTTCTGCTTGAATTGCAGTGCCTCGGGATCCGGACGCTTGGTGATCAGGTTCACCGCGCCACCGGTTGAGTTGCGGCCGTAAAGCGTTCCCTGTGGTCCGCGCAGCACTTCGATACGCTGCAGATCGGATATCTCAGTCGCCAGCGCCGCAGAGCGGGCAATATAAGCGCCGTCCACGTAAACCCCCACCGGCGGGTCCTGGGTAATCTGGGCATCAATCAAACCGATACCGCGAATGTAAATGCGCAGCGTGGTGGTATTGATCGGAAAAGGCTGAATGGTCAGTGCAGGTACATTATTGGCCAGATCACCCACATTACCTATACCCTCACGCTCCAAGGCTTCCTGCCCAAAGGCATCCAGTGCAATGGGCGTATCCTGAAGGGATTCGGCTTTGCGCTGGGCGGTAACGACCACCTCCTCCAGAGTAAGGTTATTTTGCTGGGCGGCAGCGGCCGACGAGAGCAGGGCCAACGCCAAACCAAGCTTGCCCTTGCGCGATGAAGATGACGTCATACGAGAATTCTCCGGCTGTCGTGTACAATTTATTCTTCTGACTGGTACAAGTAATCGTCGTAGTGTAGCGGGGCTACCAAGCCTTAAACACGGCGGAAGGCGTCAGTTTCATGCGCATTTTTGTTCATCAATATGCCTATTGCCACCAATCCCGCAAACCGCCACATGCTGCAGCCACCCCGGTGACTGGCGGTCTGTGAGCCAATCCTCAATCCCGGTTCACGGCTGTGCTATGATGCCGCGAAAATTGGTTGTGTCGTTCCCGTGTCTGAATTGTTTGATGTCGCCATTGTCGCTCAGGACTACCCGCCTGCAGTTTTACAGCGCCTGGCTTCCCTGCTGGGAACCAGCCCGGCCAAGCTCGCCCGCGCCCTGCGTAAACGCGACCTGATTGTCAAAAAGGATCAGGATGAAGCTGTCGCACAGCGCTACGCCATTTTAATTTATGAGAAAACCGGGGCGGAAGCCATCGTAGTCGGCGGCCCTGATCTACACGCCATTCCAGCCAGCGACAAACCTAAAGCTACCAAAGCCGATGCCAGTACTAAAGGCGCCGGACTGAATCAGCGCTGGCTCAGTGTAATGGCTGTGAGCGTGCTGCTGGGCATACTGGCACTGTTTTTTTTCATACAGCGCGACACACCGCTTGATGCCGCTCTGCACCTGCAAACGGCACTGGAAACCGGCAACAGCAGCGAGCTCGCGCAACACGTGTCGATGGACGCCTTGTGGCTAAAGCTCAAGGCAGACGTGTCAGCAGACCCTGAACTGAGCAAGCGTTTTGCAACCTCGCTGTCCAGCCAGGCCTCCCTGGAAAGTATCGCTACCCTGTGGCTGCAATCCGGCGCCACCGCCGGGGCTCCAACGTTAATGCAGGTGCTGTTACGTGCGCTGGCGGGTGTCGCCCAACACCCCGAACAGGTAGCGCTGATGGAGGAAGAACGCAACAGTGCCGTCATTACCAGTCGCTTCACCCGACCAGATCTGGACTTAGGTTTTCAACCCCAGTGGCGCATGGAGCGACGCGGTGATCACTGGGCCATTGCCCAGTGGCTGAATGCAGTATCTCTGCTAACAACCGTAGACGCGGCAGAAACCCAGACCCTGATAGCTGCCAATCAACGGATACACGAAGAACTGGCGGGGCTGGTAGGAGAATTCAGTTATCAGCACCGGATCACTGGTGTGCACCGCTTCAGTTTGGGTCAACTGCGCATCAACGCCACCATCGTCAACGGCTCACACCAGAGCCTGCAAACGCTTTCGGGAAAACTGTTTGTGTATGGCGTGCAGAGCAAACAGGTGTATGCCAGCAAACCATTTCAGTGGCACGCCAAAGAGCGCGTGACACCACCGGGCGGCAGCGTCAGCGTAGAAGTCTTTTTCAGTCTGGATGAAGGTTGGCCAGATTTGATTAAAGCCATAGAACGCAACACCGAAGCGCTGGAAGTGGGCTACGCCATATCCAGCGCCAGCTACCGTACTGGTGAAGTAATCAAACCCTATGCCGACTTTGCCGAATTACAGGCGGCCACCAACGTAGAGTAATTGCGGGCACGAGTCAGAGCCGCAATGCAGCGCGCACGCAACCCAACACGCCGTAGTCGTACTCGCCGTCAAAGGCTTCATAAACAGCCTTAAGACCGCCCTGCTCGCTCAAGGAAAACGCGCCGCCCAAGGCTTCCAACTCCGATGCATCGAGCTCCACCACGTCCTCAAGTTCGATTTCGTCACGCTCGATACCCAGAGCCAGATGTCGATACACGGTATTGAGCGTCAGTTCGCGGCGGTGTGCGATTTCCAGCGGGGTCAGCCCCTGACTCAGCAACACCAGAGTATCGCTTACCGTGTCGCTGACCGGTGCCGGCTCATGGTACTCCTGCAAAATCGCCAGAAACCCCTCGCCATAGGCATCCAACTTGCGCTCGCCAATACCGCTTATCCGCCCCAGCTGTTCCAGCGTTTGCGGCACTCGCTCAACCATCTCGGCCAACGTGGCATCATGAAAGATCACATAGGCGGGTACGCCCTGGTCTTCCGCCAGCGTTTTGCGGTGAGCCCGCAACGCTTCCCAGAGTTTCTGATTCCCACCACTGAAAGCCACATTGCTTTTGCGGGTTTTCTGCTTGTCGACTTTGGGCATTTTGCGCAGGGTCAGCGACTGCTCGCCGCGCAATACCGGGCGCGCTGCATCGGTCAAAAACACACTGCCATGCCCCTCGTAATCCACCCCCAATAGGCCAATGGCCATCAGCTGGCGAAACAGCGTACGCCATTCGCCCTGATTCAGCTCACTGCCAATTCCGTAGGTGGAAAGCTTATCGTGATCGAAATTCTGAATGCGCTCGAACACTTGTCCACTGCCCACACCGCGCAGCACATCCACCACATAATTCACCCCAAAGCGCTGTCCGGTGCGATACACACAGGACAACGCCTTCTGCGCCGCCACCGTGGCATCCCAAGTCTGCGGAGGCGTGATGCAGTTGTCGCAGTTACCGCAGGGTTCATCGAGAGCTTCGTCAAAATAGCGCAGTAGCACCTGACGACGACAGGCATGGGTTTCACACAGGCCCAGCATGGCATCTAGCTTGTGGCGCTCCACCCGTTTGCGGCTTTCCTCAGCAGCGCTTTGCTCCTGCATCTGGCGCAGGGTAATCACATCCTGCAGGCCGTAGGCCATCCATGCATCGCTGGGCAGGCCATCGCGCCCGGCGCGACCTGTTTCCTGATAATAAGCCTCAATACTTTTCGGTAAATTCAGGTGAGCCACAAAGCGCACGTCAGGTTTGTCGATGCCCATGCCAAACGCAATGGTGGCCACCACTATCACCCCGTCTTCACGCAGAAAGCGCTCCTGATTCTCCTGCCGGATATCAGTGCTTAAGCCCGCGTGGTAGGGTAACGCGGTAAAACCCTGTTTGTTCAGCCACTCAGCAGTATCCTCCACTCGCTTGCGCGACAGACAATAAACAATACCCGCCTCGCCTTCGTGATTGTTCAGAATAAACCGCTTGAGCTGATCCCGGGCGTTGCCCTGATTTTCGCTGATGTGGTAACGGATATTGGGCCGGTCAAAGCCGCTATTGAAAATTTCGGCATCCTGCAGATTCAGCCGT
Source organism: Litorivivens sp. (assembly GCF_057445395.1). Classification (NCBI taxonomy): domain Bacteria; kingdom Pseudomonadati; phylum Pseudomonadota; class Gammaproteobacteria; genus Litorivivens; species Litorivivens sp. The sequence continues at coordinate 30,691 of NZ_JBVBUV010000014.1, read as the reverse complement.
TCGATTATTTCCCGGCGGGTCGGCAGATCTGCTGTCGCGGTCAACGCAATGCGCGGCACCGCCGGAAAGCACTCGTGCAGAATCGATAGTTGCTGGTATTCGGGCCGGAAATCATGCCCCCACTGGGATACACAGTGTGCCTCGTCGATGGCAAACAGGGACAGCTCGGTTTGCCGCATCAAATCCAGCATGCGCGGCGTAACCAGCCGCTCCGGTGCTACATACAGCAGATCGAGATCGCCCTGCCGGAACAGGGATTCCACCCGAAAGGCCTCATCTGCGGCCAGCGAAGAATTGAGGTATTCGGCACGCACACCGTTCTGCTGCAACGCCTGCACCTGGTCGCGCATCAGGGCAATCAGCGGTGACACGACAATGGCAGTACCCGCGCGCACCAGCGCAGGTACCTGGTAACACAAGGATTTACCGCCACCAGTGGGCATCAACACCAGCGCATCGCCGCCGTCGATCACCTGATCGACAATGGCCTGCTGCTGGTGGCGAAACTGCTCGTAGCCGAAAACGCTGCGCAGCACTTCCTGTGCCGGACTGGGCGCGCTTTTGGAAGAAAACAACATAGATCATCCCTGGAGAAAAGGCGCTATTGTCTCGAATTCACTGGGGGAAGGGAAACGCTTGAGACATTCAGAAAGGAGATGCCCGAAGAAACAGCAGGCATAAAAAAAGCAAGCCCGAGGGCTTGCCTTTCTGGTAAACCGAGGCAGCTATTAGATAGCTACGATGTTCTCGGCTTGAGGACCTTTCTGGCCCTGGGTCACGGTGAATTCTACCGCTTGACCTTCTACCAGGGTTTTGAAGCCTGAACCGCTGATGGCGCTGAAGTGTGCGAACACATCTGGGCCGCCTTGCTGCTCAAGAAAGCCAAAACCTTTAGTTTCGTTGAACCATTTAACAGTACCGGTAACTCTAGACATAACAATAAATCCTGTAGGAAAAAAATATCAAAGCGCCACTCAGTGTTATGAAAACTGAAGAAGCACGAATAGCGGGAAATACTAGGCTGAGATTTCGAACTACAGGACGAAGAACTGCAAAGGTGCGACGAAACGAGTGTTCAAATATTAGTCTTTCTTTCTAGCTGAGAGCTACATTATCGAGACCCTGAGCTGATGTCAAACATTTTCTGGAAACCACTGTGAAATGAAGGTGTTGATCACGATAATGGAGCGGGGCCCGCTGGGCGACAGCACCCGTCTGCCCTATTGAAACATATACAGCTCCGCTACCGACAAAAGGATTCAGCAATGCGCATATTGGTTACCGGCGGCACCGGCTTTGTCGGCTCACACGCCGCCCTGGCATTACGGGCTGCCGGGCATGAGGTTCGCCTGCTGGTGCGCAACCCCGCCAAACTCGAGCGGGTAATGGCGCAACACGGCGCTCAGGCAAAAGAAGCGTTTCCCGATATTGTCAGCGGTGACGTGACCGATGCCGCTGCAGTGAAACAGGCACTAAGCAACTGCGACGGTGTGGTACATAGCGCCGCTTTTGTCTCTACCCATAAAAAAGATGCCGACAACGTTATCAGCACCAATGTGGGCGGCACCCGCAATGTAATCGGCCAGGGTTGCGAACTGGGCCTGAAACACCTCGTGCACATTTCCAGCCTGGCCGCCCTATTCGCCCCTGGCTTGTCATCGCTCACCGGGGAAGAGCCGCCGACGCAATCCAAATCTGCCTACGGACAATCAAAAGCCGCCGCAGAGCATTTTGTCCGAGACCTGCAGTCCAAAGGCAAGCCCGTTAGCATAATCTACCCCGGCAGCATTATTGGCCCTCACGACCCAGGCTTGTCCGAACCCATGAATGCCCTGCGCATTTTCAGCTCGCGCATGGGTGTGGTTACCAGCACGGGCATCCAGTTTATCGATGTGCGCGATATTGGCAGCGCCTGCGTTGCCATACTCGAAAAGCTCGATCGGCCAGAGCGTATTCTACTTGGCGGTCACTACTACCCATGGAAAGAGCTGATCAGCACACTTTATGAGCTGACTGGACGCCGCCTGCCCTACGCGCCCATTCCCGGCCCACTACTGCGGCTAATGGGAATATTAGGAGATGCATTTATCACGCTGACTGGCGTGAACATTCCGATTACGGCAGAAGGCACCCAATACGCTACACGCTGGGTGCGAAGTGACGACAGCAAATTTGAAACGGTGCTAGGGCTTAGATTTAGACATCACCGTGAGACCTTGGCCGACAGTCTGCACTCGCTGTATGCGGCCGGGCACATTAAGCGCAAGCATTTGGGGAAGCTTGCCTAGCTAGGCGCAAGAACTACCCAGGATTGGCAACTGGAATAAGAATCTCATTGCGCCGTAGAAACCAGGGCACGAAGGGCGGATTATAACGCGCCCAGATCGGCTCATCTTCGGCGACATAGCCCTGATCCGCGATCCATGCCTGTAACTGGGCAAGATTTCGGCGATAGCCCTTCTCGCTCCAGAAGCCTGAATAGCGAACGGCTGCCATATAGCGGGCCGGCACCTGTCGTATCACCACCGCTGGATCTGTTGGTGTAGGAGTAGTCTCCAGCGTAAACGACGCCGGCATCATAAAACTCACCGCCCACTTGCCGTCTTTCTGCGCCTGACCTACCGGCGAGGTCATAGCGATCTTTTCGCTCTCGGCGGTCTGTCCCACTGGCGAGGTCATAGCGACCTTCTGCTGGGCCTCGTTGTTGCCGGAAATGTAGCGAAACAGGCGACCAAAGGCCTCATTGCCAGCGGCTTCAAAATCGCCGTCTACCAACGTTTCCGCGAGAATATGCGGCGCGTACTGACGAAGCTCAAAGGGCTTTTCATCAACCACCACGGTGTATTCGGCCTCTTCCACCGCCATCACGTGTGCTCCCGTCAAAAGAAATACAAAAGCAAGAAAACGCGCCGCGCATCGGCCAGCCATCTGGCTCGCAGGGATTGATCTCGTCATCGCTTTCAGCACTCCGGAAAAAGTAAGCGTAAGGCCCGCTGCGAACCAGCCAACAGACTCAGGCCATCAGGTTCAGGGGCTTTACAGGGCGTCGCATTTAGCGCCCGCGCCACACTCGCAGCGGCGGGTGTAAAATAGAGACACAACTCGCAATGCAGGCCGCCTGACTCATACCGCGTAAACACAGCCATATCATCGGGTTCACCAGCCTCATCAAATGCGATTTCAACCCCAGCCTTTATCTGCTCCGGCTTATCAATCGCCAGCAATGGGTCACCGAGAACAATCCGCAACCACATAGCTATGACGTCGCGCGCCGAGGCATGAACATGTGCAAGAACCACAGACAGCCATCGCGTTCAAATGGAGATTTCGTCGGCATAAAAAAGCGAAATGGATGGTGGCTCGGTGGCCAAGGCACTTATCTCGTCAACAAAGGCAATTGAGGCAGGCACAGCGAAATGCTGTTTCAACGCGGCCTCGTCGGCCCATTTCTCAACAAACACCAGCCGCCCGGCAATCTCCGGGTCCTGATACACACCGTGCTCAATACAGCCGGACTCGGCGCGCGAGCGCGCTACGTGCTGCTGACTGAGCTGCAACGCCTCAGACAGGCGCGCCTGCGGCACCGTCACACTGCCATGCACGATAATCATAACCCCTCCTGCAAGCAGCAATGTCCGGCTTCTCTATGCCTCTGTCGTGGTCTTGGCCTTGGTTACCTTTTTCTTGGCCACGCTCTTTTTACGCGCCGCCGCTTTACGGCGCGGTTTGGATTTTCCCTCGTTCGCAGCATCGTTAAACCCGGCAGCCACTTCCAGATCACACAGCGCCTCTTCCATATAGTCGATCAGCCGCTGAACCTGCGGTAACGAACGACGACAGGCAATAATGCCGAAATCCACATTCTCACCATAGGTCACCAGGGTAATGTTCATCGCCATACCATCGGTCACTATCGACAACGGGTAGGAGCCGTCCATGCGCGCGCCGTTCCAGTACATGGTCTCGCGAATACCGGGCACATTGGATATCGCGACATTATAAGGTGGCAACCGCGGCGTTAACCCGAGCGGCATAAATAGCGCGGAGGGTGACTGCATCAGCATGCTGACCAGCTCCACCTCCTTCGGTGACATACCCTGGTAAAACGCTTTGCCCGCCTGTACCGAGGCCATAATGGCGCGAATGCGCTCTGCCGGGTCTGCAATATGGGTCGAGAGATCAGCACTGATGGCCGCCACCGCATTGCCCGAATCCACATCGCCTTTCTGACGCAGAGAAACCGGCACCATGGCCTTCAGGCCCTGATCGGGAAGTTCCGCGTGATTGATCAGATACGTACGCAGAGCGCCCGCACACATACCCAGCACCGCATCATTAAAGGTGCCGCCATAGGCCTTGCCTAGGCGATGGATACGCGCAAAGGGCCACGACTGCGCGACAAAGCGGCGCGCGCCATCCACCCGGCTGTTCAGCACACTGCCTGGCACCCGCAAATGCGGCAAGGTGAGATCGCCGCCCCGCCCAGCCCAAGCCTTGGTAAAGCCCTTCAGCGCTCGATACAGATTGGCGCTGCTATCAAAGGTGGATTTGAGCATATCCGCTACATTGCGCAGCTCCTCCTCCGTGGGCAGACCCTGCTGGCCAGCCAGCAGCGCCTCTTTGTAACGATGCCAAGATTCCAGCGAGAGGGGCGAATTTTCCAGCACATAATTTGGGTCTGACGACAGCATACTGCGGGAAATATGCACCGAGCGGGCGCCGTCCACCGCCGCGTGATGAGTTTTGGTATAGACCGCAAACTGGCGGTTCTGTAAGCCTTCGATCAGATGCATTTCCCACAACGGCCGACTGCGCTCCAACAGCGTACCGTGCAAACGCGATACCAGAGTAAAGAGTTCGCGATAGCGTCCGGGCTTGGGCAAAGCTGAATGGCGCACGTGGTATTCCATATCCAGTGCCGGGTCCGGCTCCCACTGGGCATTACCCATCAGTCCCGCACGCCCCAACTTCAGCCTGTCCCCAAAGGGCGGCAACAACGCATCGGTATTGCGAATGGTATGCGCCAAGTTGTGGAGGAATTCTTGTTCATCCACACCCTCTGGCAAGGTAAAAAGGCTTACCCCGCCTACATGCATGGGCATTTCACGGTTTTCTGCCAGCAGAAAGCCCTTGTCCACCATACTCAATTTTTTCATCGTCACCTCTGCCTGTTGTTATATTCTGGTGTGCGCTAGCGCGCGAAAAAATCGCTGCGCAATTCTTTTGGCAAAGATAATGGAATACAGCAATTCGGCGGGGAGTTCAATGGCTGGCGTGGGTCAACAAAAATAATGGCAATTTCTTCCAACGGTGGGGCGCTGCCAAAGCTTAACACTCGATAATTTCACACATGACATGCCGCTCTGACCCTTTCCGCCGGCACCCGTAGCTGTTCTAGAAGATAAACTTTAAAGGACTCGTCATAAGGCTGATCAGCAATGGCTCTTTGCATGCATAAGAGCCAGGCGTCGCGCTGCGCATAACCCACCGACAAATGCCTGTGAACCGCTGGAATAACAATAGAACCAAAGTGTTCCGCGTACAGCCTTGGGCCACCCAACCAGCCCGATAGAAAATAGGCCAACTTCTTACGTGAAAGTGCAAGATCAGCCGAATGCATTTGCAAGATAACCCGAGCCTCAGGCAGCGTTTCCATATATGTGTAGAACGCATCCACAAGCCTGATCAGGCCAGAAAGTTCACCTGCGGCTTTGTATGACGAGTCGCCAGTGCCGTATGCCGGGGAAGGTTTATTCATAAAGATTTCAACGGATTCTGGCGCATTGATTAGACCCAACGGTTTGAACGACTCTGACCCCAATGATTATGATCATATTGATCAGGGTTGTAAGTGCCTAACAATAAATTCGATCTGGTCATCAATCACGTTCTCCCACAGCGGACTAACGTAAACATCGAAATGACCACAGGGATACGACTTAACCTCGGCGCGCGGTGCACGGCCAGCTGCGTCATGTGCAAAGCGCGCAGGCGTTATCAGATCTTGCTCTCCAATGGCGTAGAGAATGGGGCAAGCTATCTTGGCGGCCTCCGCCCCCGGACGATAAAAACCCAGCGTTAGTGCCACCCGTGCGGCTACCTCATTGCGCCAGGTAGAGCCACTCGGGTTCATGTTCGCGAAGCCTGCAACCGCATCTGGCGTCACCATCGCCGCAAGATCGCCAGCATTGCCCACGGCACCGATATAATAGGGCTTGCGTCCAAGAATCATTCTTAACACATCCCACAGGCCAGCCATCGTCAAGCGCAGTGAGTGGCCTATGCCAAGCGCTGGCAGATTTCTCAACCCATCGCAGAAAGGTACTTGTGCAATTGCCGCCGCTATTGACTGGTCACGTGCCGCCAATGTCTGAACATGGCCGCCACTGAACGAGCTCCCAAAGATGGCTATACGTGCCGGGTCGACACCGGGTAGTGCGCGCGCCGCTGCAATCGCTGCCTGCCAATCCTGCAGTTGGCGGCGAATGCTCAAAAGCTGACGCGGTTCACCGGCGCTGGCTCCAAAGTGGCGATAGTCGAACAGCAATACGACACAACCCGCTTGGGCGAACCGCTCCGCGTAAGCATCCAGCCTTTGCTCCCTCACAGCTGAGAAACCGTGAGCCATTACCACGCAGGGACTAGGCGAGCTGGACGCTGGCCGATATAACCAAGCGGCGCATGTTATTCCGTCAGATTTAAATTCAAGATCTGTACGCATGGTGCGTCTCCCTGACTCTCGTGTTGCTCGTCTAACGTGGAGTTAGAATAGCGTGCTGCGGCGCGTGGGTCTCAAACGTTTTACACGCTTAGTTCTCAACGGACCGCTCGATTGCAATCAATGCCTGTGTCTGAGCTCTCGCGACAGCCTGAAACCAGCGACAAATATTTTGACTGAAAAAATCTACCGCGAGCCAAAAGAAACTCAGTAATAAAAATCCGCAAAACCGATCGCTTCACCACACTGATCACATTTCATGGCACTGACGAGAGGCTGTTGGCAGCTGCGATGGCTTAATATCAACGCCGGTGCGTCACAAAACCAGCGATCACCCCAGCGCATGAGGGTGACAATGACAGGAAAGAGCGAGAGGCCCTCTTCGGTCAGGCGGTATTCGGCACGACCCTGCCCACTGCGGGTGAAGATGCCAAGTTCGGTAAGGCGGGAAAGGCGGCTGCTGAGAATATTCGTGGCAATACCCAACGCCTGCTGAAAACCGCCGAAGGTGCGCACGCGGTAGAAAGCGGCGGCAATGGTAAGAGCTGTCCAGCGATCGCCGAGTATTTCCAGAGTCCTGTCCATGATGGGGTGTTTGGCATCCAGTGCCGAAGGCGCAATCCGCGAACGACGCGAAGGCATGTCGCTGGCAAGGCTTTCATCCGGTGTGCCGGGGCCGTAGTGCCAGTCGCAGGCACGGGCCGTAAACGGGGTGTCGCACTGTGCGCAGCTGGGTATGGGGCTGAATTCCTTGCCGCACTGGTGGTGCTTTAGGTGGTGGGTGAGGCAGCCTTCGGTAAAGTGCCAGCGTTTGTCCCAGTAGATAATGGCCAGCGCCACGTCGTAAAGGTCTTTGCCCATTTCGGTGAGGTGAAATTCGTTGGTGCCGTTTACGCTGCGACGCTCGAGCACGCCCTGCTCTTCGAGCCGCTTCAGACGATTACTGACTAGGCTTTTCGACAAGCCCGTGCATTTCACCAGCTCGGTAAAGCGAAAACGACCGAGGAATACCCAATAAACCAACAGCAGTGAGCTGCGGTCACCCACCACACCCAGTGCCCGGCTTATCGCGCGCGCATGCAACAATGGGTTATCGATTGGCTGGTCTGTAGAGACCGGTTGGCCAGGCGTTGATCTGGGCATTTGAGTCATGTAGGCAGCTGTGTCATGAGCGCATCGTAACACCGCGCCAGCGCAAACGCTGAACCATCATCATTCATCGGTCATCCTTTTGTCGGCGGCTTTGGGTAATACGAAACCGCTGGGCGACAAAACCCAATTCGGTAAGCGAGGCATTTCCTGCCGGGTTCAGGCCCGTGACGTGAAAATCGCTGTAGGCCGCTGCAAAATTCAGTGGCATGGGGCCGGTGAGGTTTATTGTGAGTTGGGCACCGGCACGAGCGTATGCCTGCTCGGCCTGCGCGATGAACGCCTCGTTCGTGGAATAGAGAAACGCCGTAAGCCCACCCGCAGCACGCACATCCTGCGTGGCCTGTTGCAAGGCTTCGCTCGCGTCCTCGCACTCAATCACAAACGATACCGGCCCGAAGCGCTCTCCCAGATACAGCTCACGCTGGTTTGGAGTTACCTTGAGCATTAGCGGTGTGCGTGTGCGCGCATTGGGGTAATCGGGATGCTCGTAGACACTGCTGGCCAAAATAACCTCGGCCTGCTGTGCCAGTTGATCCAGCATTTTTTCGGTATCTGGCGACTGAATCGTGGCCATAATCATGGCGGCCTTACGCGGATTGGTAGCGATAGCGCTTATGGCATCTGCAAGCCTCTGGCGCACCTCATCCGCACCGACCCAGTGATCACCTTCGCGCACGCCTTGTTTGGGCAGATAGATATTCTGGGGGCTGGTGCACATCTGCGCGGAAAACATGCACATGGTGGTAGCCAGTGAGCGGATAACCGCATCAAGATCCTTGCAGGAATCCAGCACCACAGTATTCACGCCGGCGGTTTCGGTAAAACACAAGGCGGGGTGAGCATTCTGTTCTACCCAGCTGCCAAATTGTGCGCTGCCGGTAAAATCGACAATGGCAGTTTTCGGGTGTTTAACCAATACTTTGCCCAGCGGTTCGTTGCGAGTATCCAGTTGCAGGGTGACCAGATCCGGATTCTGGCCGTAGGCTGCCAACACTTCGCGAAAGCATTTAACGCTGAGCGCCATCGGCAATACCGACCCGGGATGGGGCTTGACGATAACTGGATTGCCGGTAGCAAGACTAGCCATCATCGACGGCCAGGCATTCCAAGTGGGAAAACTGGCACAGGTAAAACACACGGCCACACCGCGCGGTACCAGCCGGTAGGTTTTATCCAGGCTAATAGTGGCTTTGCCAAACTGACGCTCCCAGCGCGCGTTGGTGGGCGTAAAGCTCATCGCCTCATAGGCGTAAACCAGCGCTTCAATTGCACGGTCCAACGCGTTTACACCGCTTCCAGTAAAACTCATATTGGGGCTTTGGCCGGCGGTATGCATCACTGCCTTGGCCATCAGAAACACCTGCTGCTCGAGTGCGTCGATCACCTCCAGTAATATACCGATGCGCGCCTCCGGACTCAGGGCGGCCCAGTCCGGCATGGCGATTTCGGCTGCGTTAAACAGTGTGTCGGGGTTACAGCGCGGATAGGTGATACCCAAGGGTTTGCAGGTGTAGGGTGAAATTTCATCGCCTACCTGATCCACTATGCCGGGCAGCGCTATATCAAACGGTTGGTTGAGCAAAGCCTGAAAAGTCTGCTCTGCCTGCTCGCTCAACGCTTCGTTATTAGTGACCAGCGCAGCGGCCTCGGGAAAGGGCGACCAGTGAAAACGCTCCTTACAGGCTTTGCGTGCGGCGCTAAAACGCGCTTCATGTTTCTGAAACAGATTGCTGCTCATGCTTATACTTTCAGCCACACTCATACTCTTCTCCAGCGAATACGGTGATGTTTAATTCCCTTGGGGGTTTGCTCATCCGCGGACAAAGTCAGGTGCTTACCATTAAGTGAATCGCCCTCGAATGTCATTCGCCGCCGTTGCTCACTACCGACAAAATTTGGGTTCAGTGACAGCTCAACCCTGTGCACCACGTCCTCACCGTCGATGTGAAAGGCACCGCCATATGAAAAGTAGCTATCGAAAGCCGCGAGTTTTTCTTCAACTGGTGCCTTGGCAGGTACCGGGTTGGATAAGACCGGCCGGTCTGCGCGGGCAATGGTGGCGCTCATTTGACCATCCGGGGTGTACAGAATGCGCCCCACGGGCTTTTCACCAAAGGGATAGCTGGTTTTATCACCCAGGCTGATGGTCCAGGATTCCAGCGCCCAACCGCCAACAATGGGGTGATCAATTATTGTTATCACATCAGCACTCACTTCAATCGCTCCACTAGCATTGCCGAGCCAACGCCGCCGGCGCCGGTTGCTACCACCAGGCCCAGGCTACAATCATCCTGTTCCAACACATCACAAAGTGTTGACAGCAATACCGCTCCGGTAGCGCCCATCGGATGCCCCTTGGCTAAATGCCCGCCGCATACGTTGATCTTGTCGGGGTTAATGCCGTAGCGACGTTCAAACAACACCGGCACCACCGCAAAGGCCTCCATAAACTCAATACGGTCTACATCGTTTAGGGATACCCCCAGCTGCGCTAACAAGGTGTCCATCGCCGCCATGCCACCGGTCAGCGAGTCTGCGGGGCTGGCCGCTGCATCCAGCCAGCCAAGAATGCGCGCTCGCGCCTGTGATTTGCCTTCCGCGCCGGCAATCAAACCCACCGCGGCGCCATCGACCATCGGCGGTGCGTTGGCAAAGCTGTGTCGATAATCGATCTCGCGCTCGTCCAATATCGACTGGTAGGGCTTAGCCATGACCTCAAAGCCGGGCGGCATGGCAGCCAAACTGTCTGCCGTTGTTTGCGTGCGTATACATTCATCCTGTTCTGCCAGTACCGCGCCGCTGGCGTCGTGTACCTTGATGCGCGATGTTTGATAACGCTCACCCGCTGCGGCACGCTGATGCGAGCGCAGGGTAACGGCATTGAGCTCATCGCGAGACACGTTTTCTCTGGTGGCCAGAATATCGGCAGACAGCGCCACGGGGATATAGCGTTCATCCACCGCCAACTCGGCATCTTGATAGTAGTGGGCTTTGTCCGCCATAAAAGCCACCTGCGACATACACTCCACCCCACCGGCCAGCACCTGCTGATACTGACCCAAGGCACAGGCATTGGCGGCCAGACCAATACTGCTCAGACCCGAGGCGCAGAAATGGTTCAGGGTCATGGCGGTACAGCTTTCCGGCAAACGAGAGTGCAATTTACTTTGCAGGGCAACGTTGCCCCCCTGCGCGCCAATTTGTCCAACACAGCCGAGCATCATTGCACCTACACCGTCGAGGGGCTGTTTCAGCTGTGCTGTGACTGAGGCAACCAGTTTGGCCGGAGGCAACGTAGACAAGCTACCGCCTTCTCGCGCTTTAGTGCGCGGTGTGCGCAGGCAATCGATCAGATAGGCTTCCATCAATCTATTGACTCCCTACCAGTCGCGGGCATCGGCCCAAGTGGCGTGAAAACCGGCGGGTACCCGCACCGGCAGATGCACCCGTGCCAGCGGGCCTTTGTCGATGGCCCGGGCATCCCAAATGCGAAATTCGGATTCACCCGTACCTTCGTGGCTACACAGGCCAACCACATACCCGTCGTCTTCTTCGGTTGCACCAATACGCGGTGCAAAGGCCACTTCCGAGCCGCACATACCCGGCTCGTAAAAGTAGGCCGTTTTGCTGCCTTGTTTGAAATCGTAACGATAGAAGCCTTCGAACTTCAGGGTATCGGTTTTGGCTATGGCCTGCACATAGGCATAGCGATTCTGCTGACCACTAACATCTAAGTTGATGCTGGGAAACTCACCGATGGCATCATCGAGATCGTGGGTCGTGCATTTGCCGGTTTTAAGATTCATGCGCCATTCGCTAGGCACAGCGTTTAAAGCCAACACCTCTACCATGGCGCGGTATGGCCCGTAGGCTGCACCATTTACATGGACATTGGGCACCATCTTGCAACCCAGCATGACAATCTCGTCGCCCTCTTCCCACGCGTTGATCACGTGATAGATATAGCAGGGGTCGGTTTCAAACCACTTCACCTCTCCCTTGCAGTTGCGCGGCACTACCCCAAACCGTGTGGGCTGATTCGCTATTTCTATGGACCACTGGTGCTGCTTCAGCGCCTGCTCGGTGAACACCACCGGTAGATCATGCAGCACAAAATAATTCTGGGTGAAGGCCATATCGTGGGGCAGACGCGGCCCTGGCAACTCTACAGTCTGAAAGCCGGTCAGCTCATTGTCGGAATTCACCACACCGCAGCTCATCCACGGCTCATAAAGCGCGTAATCAAAAAACAGAAATTCGCCGGTGCGTGGGTCAGTTTTGGAGTGGGCCGAGACATGACGTGGCAAGGTGCCGCCAAAATTTTCTTCGCGCAGGGTATCAAGTGTTCGTGGGTCTAGCCGCACCGGATTGCCACTGATGTACCACAGTGCCATCAGCTCACCGTTATGCAGAATGACGTCGGTATTGGCTGTGTCTTTGTATACCTTGGGTTCGCGTTTCATGGTGGCGGGCTCCATCACCCCGCCCACCAGACACTGACCATTTGAATCGTCGATAAAATCCTCGGATTTCACATAACGGTTGCGGTATTCCGCTTTGCCATTTTCCAGATACACGCCGTGCATCATCCCATCGCCATCAAACCAGTGATGCATGCCAACCGGTGTCTGCAAAGGGTTGGGACCGTTGCGCAAGTAACTGCCACAGAGGTCTGTTGGGATCTCACCTGTTACCTTCAGCTCAACGCAGGTGCTTTCCTCCCCGACGGGCGCATAAAGACCGTGCAGATATGGATTTTTATTATTTGGGTTCGACGACGATTCGTGCAGAGGTTTGACCGCGCTCATGACATTCTCCGGTGCTTTCACTAAGCTCAGTTGACAGGTTCTGTAATGCAAGCGTAAGATTTCATTGTAGAACTTACATAACACCTGTCAAGCAGGGAGACCAAACATCATGGCCGAGGACACCTCACTCTGGCACCTGTTTCAGCGCGCTGTTGCCGCCGCGCCAGAGCAGGAAGCACTACTTGATCCGCCAAACCGGCACGACCTGTGCGGCAGCAACCCGCGTCGCCTGAGCTTTGCCGAAGTCGAGCAAACTGCACTGGGCATTGCCGGGCAACTGCACAGCGCTGGTCTGCGCGCCGGTGACGTTGTGGTTGTGCAACTGCCCAATATTGTAGAGCTGCCGTTGATGTATCTGGTGGCGGCCCGGCTTGGGCTTATCCTGTCGCCTGCGCCCATGCAGTACCAATCTCACGAATTGCGGATGATTATCGACAATACCCACCCCCGCGCGGTGATCAGTTGTGGCAGGTTCAAGGAGCACAATCCACTGGTCCAGTTTGACGGTCTGATTCCCAAGAGCACTCTGCGATTCTCCGTCGACGCAAAGGATGCAGCGTGGCCAGCACTTCAAACTGCTGCACGCGATTTGGAAGAGGTGGCCATTCCGGACGGTGACGCTCTGTTTACCCTGTGCTGGACCTCCGGCACCACCGGCCTACCCAAGGGCGTGCCACGCCGTCACCGTCACTGGCTGGCCATGATTCCGGCCTTTGAAGACGCCACCGCCCTGCCCAAGGGGGCGGCAATGGTAGCGCCCTTTCCCATGGTGAATATGGCAGCCATCAGTGTCTTCCTTGTGTACTGGCTGTCCGTTCACGGCAAGCTGGCATTACACCACCCACTTGACCTACCCGTTTTTCTGCAACAGATAGAAGAAGAGAAAGCGCTGTATACCGTGGCACCACCCGCGCTGTTGTCGTTGCTGCTGGCCAAACCGGAATTGATGAACAGCCGCGATCTCTCCAGCCTGCGCGTTATTGGCTCTGGTAGTGCACCGCTGGCACCATCGATGATTTCTGGCTTCAAAGAAAAGCTCGGCGTTGATGTAGTGAACATGTTTGGTTCTAACGAAGGCTGTTGCCTGGTATCTGACGCCCGAGATGTTCCAGAGCCTGAAGCACGAGCCAGCCTGTTCCCACGCTTTGGCGCGCCAGACTTGCAATGGCACAACCGCATAGCCAAGGTGTTTCATACAAGGCTGCTGGATGTTGAAACAGGTGAAGTGATTGAACAACCCGGTAAAGTCGGCGAACTGGTCATTCGCGGCGATACGGTGTTTGAAGGTTACTGGCGCAGTGCAGAGACCAACCGTGAAGTATTCGACAAAGACGGCTTCTTTCGCACCGGCGACCTGTTTGAGATTGCCGGTGAAAAAAATGCCTATTACCGCTTTGTGGGCCGGCGCAAAGATCTGATTGTGCGCGGCGGCATGAAGATATCTCCCGAAGAGATCGATCAACTGCTGGCGGGCCATCCAGCCATTCAGGAAGCAGCCGTTGCGCCCTATCCCGACGAACATTTGGGTCAACGTATTGCCGCCTTTGTGGTGAGTGAAACGGCTGTCTCGGTCGACGACCTCGCCTCCTATCTGCAGGAGTGTGGACTGGCCAAATTCAAATGGCCGGAAAAAGTGTTGGCCATTGAGGCCTTGCCCCGCAATCCACTAAACAAAGTACTGCGCCACGAACTGGCAAAAAAACTGGAGACCGCCGTCTGATGAGCGAATCACGCTTTGAGACCCTGTGTTCGCGCCTCACATTACCTGTTGTACAGGCGCCGATGTTTCTGATATCCGGGCCTGAGATGGTTATCGCTGCCGCTAACGCCGGCATTCTAGGTTCCTTTCCCACCCAGAACGCTCGTACCAGTGAGCAGCTGAAAGACTGGCTCGACACAATAAAAGCAGGCTGTCAGAACAAACCCTGGGCGGCCAACCTGATTGTGCACCCTACGTTTCAACGGCGCGATGCAGATCTTGAATTGTTGCTGGAATACCAGCCCGACCTTATCGTTACCGCGCTCGGCAGTCCGACCCATATTATCGAGCAGGCCCATGCGGCCGGTTCACTCGTGTTTGCAGATGTGATCAGTCCCTCCTTTGCACGCAAGGCCGTGGATGCCGGTGCAGATGGCCTGGTGCTGGTTTGCTCTGGCGCGGGTGGTCATACCGGGCCGCTCAGTCCGTTTGCGTTTGTAGATTCGGTGCGCGAATTCTGGGATGGCCCGTTGATTCTGGGCGGCGGTATTGCTACCGGGCGCGGTATTCGTGCAGTTCAGGCGCTGGGGGCCGACCTTGCCTATCTGGGCACCCGCTTTCTGGCGAGCCGCGAAAGCATGGCCGCCGACGGCTACAAACAAATGGTGATCGACAGCGGCGTAGACGACATTGTCTGCTCCGACGCCATTACCGGCGTGGCCGCCAACTGGTTGCGTGAATCACTTCTGCAGGCGGGGCTTGATCCAACCAATATGCCCGAGAAAGCAAAGATGGATGTCAGCGCCAGTGTAGATGCCAAACGCTGGAAAGATATCTGGGCGGCGGGCCAGTCGGTGGGGCCGGTCAAGCGCCTGCAGTCGATAGCGGAAATTGTGGAAGAATTGAAACAGCAGTTATCGGCGTAGTTAGAACTACGCGGAGGAAAAAAATAATGAACCGACGCAAGCTAAAATGCTCCTTCATCACGGCAACATTCGCCGTACTGGGCAATACACTCGCACAAGCCAGCTCCCCTGTTCTGGAAGAAGTGATCGTAACTGCTCAGTTGCGCTCTCAAAGCTTACAGGACGTACCGGTATCGGTGAGTGCCATGGGCGGCGACAAACTGCTTGAAGCAGGTATTGATAAAATAGAAAACCTGCAGGCCTACATCCCCAACTTCACCATGTCGGAAACCGGCATCGGGACCAATATCTATATTCGTGGTTTGGGCAGCGGCATCAATCAGGGCTTTGAGCAATCCGTGGGCATGTATTTTGACGGTATTTACTATGGTCGCGCCCAACTGTCACGTGCGCCGTTTCTTGATCTGGAGCGTGTGGAAGTACTGCGCGGACCGCAGAATATTCTGTACGGCAAAAACAGCATTGCCGGCGCCATTAGCCTTCACTCGCGTCGCCCCGCAGAAGACAGTGAAGGCGTAATATCGTTGCTTTACGAACCTGAGCACGCAGAGGAGGTGGCTGATCTGATTCTATCCGGGCCCATCAGCGACACCGTGGGTATGCGTTTCGCCGGTCGCTACCGACAGATGGATGGCTATATCGAAAACCTGACGCTAGACCGCGATGAGCCAGCTCGCGATGAGGTCACGGCGCGGTTGTTGATCGACTGGGCCTTTTCCGACCGCTTGCAGATTCTGACCAAACTGGAAGCGGGCAAATTTGATGTGACCGGGCGCCAAGTGGAAGTGGTCACCGATGTACCCTCCAATTCAACCAATCCGCTGTTTGCGGGACGAACCTACGCGCAGATTCTTAACAATACACAAGTGCCTGGCGCACTGAATATCAACGCCGATGATTCCGTGCTCAATAACTATCAGGACTATAAGCGCTCTTCAAATGGCGACTACAGCCACAACGATACCCGCAATCTGACCATCAAGGCCGATTACGATCTCGACGGCCATATCCTGACCTTTATTACCGGTGTAATGGCTTACGAGTTTGAAGAAGTGGCCGATGTGGATTTTACCGGCGCCGAAGTTTTTGATGCACTGTTGCAGGAAGAATACCAACAGTTCAGCCAGGAATTCCGCTGGGTTTCTCCTGTCGGTGACGACTTTGAATATATCGCCGGGGCCTACTTTCAGAAAAGCGAGCTGGATTATTTCGATGCGGTGCGTATCGACAGCTCCATACTACCGGAGCTGCTGAATGTGGCTGATGCCGCTGCCGCTGGTGACCTTGGCGACCGACCCATTGATGGCGATGTGTTCGGCGGCGTTGCGGGCGTGGGCGATGCAGGTGAACACCTGCGCGGCTTGCGCACACCACGTGTTTTCACCACCGACACCGAATTGTGGTCGGTATTCTTTCAGGGCACCTGGCACTGGAGTCATGCGCTGCGCACCACGCTGGGCGCGCGTTTATCGTATGAGACCAAAGAGGGCAGTCGCTCTATCAAGCTGACCAACGACGGCAGCCAGACCCTCGACCCCCAAGAGGTACGCACAGTGCTGGCGAAAGTACTGTCTGTTGAAGAACAGGATCTGACCGGCAGCCGTACCTCAACTAACGTGTCGCCACTTATCACGCTGCAATATGAACCCAGCGACAGCACCATGCTGTTCGCCACCCTGAGTCAGGGTTTTAAATCCGGAGGTTTTGATGCTCGCTCCAACCAGTCGCCGGCGGCAGACGATCCCGCACCCCACAACCCCAACTACGGCGACGATCCCAGCGAGCAATTTCTCGGCTCTTTCGAGTTTGAGGAGGAAGAAGCCATAAACATGGAGATTGGCAGCAAGAGCACCCTCTGGCACGGTCGTGCCGATCTCAATGCCACCGCATTTATCACCCAGTACGATGACCTTCAGGTGAGCATATTTGACGGCACCCTGGGCTTTAATGTGGGCAATGCCGGCGCCGCACGCACCATGGGTGTGGAATTGGACGGTCGCCTTGCACTGACCGACACCCTGACCCTAAGCGGCGCACTGGCCTGGCTCGACTTTGAATTCACCGAATTTGAAAATGGTCAATGCTACCAACAACAGACCGATCCGGAAGACGACGGGCTGTGCGATTTCACCGGCAACACAAATCAGTATGTTGCCGATTACTCCGGCAACCTGTCGCTGAGCTATGACAATCCGCTCAGCAACGGCCTGACCCTGCGCGGCGCATTTGATGTAGTGTTTTCAGGTGAATACAATCCCACTCAGGATCTTGACCCCCGCATGCTGCAGGACGCGTACTACAAGCTGAATCTGCGCGCGGCCATTGCCGATGAAGCGGCCGGCTGGGAGCTTGCCTTGATCGGCAAAAACCTGACGGACGAGGTCATTATTACCTATGCCAACAGTATGTCGTTGGCTAACAGTGTATTTGGCGCCATTGGCCATTATGCTTTTATAGAACGGCCACGCAGCATTGCAGCCCAATTTACCTACCGCTGGTAAACACCTGCCCCAACGAGGGATGCCACATGAGCAAAGACGTCTTTATTCTAGGCTGGTCGCAAACCGACTTTGCCCGCCATTGGGGCCGTGAGGGCAAAGGCCTGCATGAGATCATGACCGCCGCCTTGGAAGAAGTGTTGACCAAGGCAAACGTACCGGCATCTGCAATTCAATCCGCGCATGTGGGCAATTTTATTGCCGAGCTGACCAATGGCCAGGGCCAATTGGGTGGCGTGCTGGCCGCCGTTGATCCGGCACTTCACGGCTTGCCCATTTCCCGCCATGAAGCCGCTTGCGCCTCCGGCAGTATGGCAGTACTGGCAGCCATGGCCGAAATAGAAGCAGGCCGCTACGACTGCGTGCTAGCGTTGGGTGTAGAGCAAGAGCGTCACCTCAGCGGTGAAGTTGCCGCTAAACATATGGCCTGTGCCGCACTCGCCGGTGAAGAATCAGAAGCCGCCACCTTCTGCTGGCCCTATATGTTCGAGGGACTCGCCGCTGAATACGAGCGTCGCTATGGCCTTAACGAAGCGGCCATGCGCGAGATTGGCAAAATCAATTTTGGCAATGCCAAAGACAATCCCCGCGCCCAAACCCGCGACTGGCAGTTTGCCGATGGCAGCTTTGATGCAGATGATAGCCGCAACCCGCTGGTTGAAGGCAGGCTGCGCCGCAACGATTGCGCCGGGTTTACCGACGGCGCAGCGGCTGTTTTACTGGTCAGTGCCGACAAGGCCAGAGCACTGGGAGCTGATCCGGAAAAACTGCCGCGTATTCTTGGCTGGGGTCACACCACTGCAACAATTCGCCAGAGCGACAAAATCGCGCTGAGCGCTGACGAAGCGCTGATTTTCCCCCATGTGGCTAAAGCCATTTACGATGCGCAGCACCGCGCTGGCTTACCCAACACCGGCTTGATCGACGTGATAGAAACCCACGACTGTTTCACCATCACCGAGTACATGGCCATTGATCACTTCGGCATTACCGGCCCGGGCGAGAGCTGGCAGGCTATTGAAGACGGTCGCATTACCCGCGAAGGTATAATCCCTATTAACCCCGCTGGCGGGTTGATGGGACAAGGGCATCCCGTAGGCGCCACAGGCATTCGCATGCTGGCGGATGCCTGCCGACAGGTAACGGGTACTGCCGGCGCCGCACAAATAGACGGTGCGCGAATTGCCCAAACATTGAATCTTGGTGGCAGTGCAACAACGATTGCGAGTTTTGTGGTGGGCGTGTAGAACCGCTCTAACCCCGGACCTCTCCCAGAAGAAGAGGGAAATAGCGCATCCACATCGCGCTTTAAGCCATCCCTTCACAATGCCCTCATCCAACCAGTGAGAAGCAATTCTCTGGGCCCTCAACCACTGGCGGCGCAACAGTTTCGCAGGTTGGCGGAGGTGCTTTTAGATGCGAAAACCTGCGCAAAAATCACAGAATCTTTTAGCCGCTTTCACTGCTATAATCGCCCCGTTTTTCATCTCGCTTGTGAGCCCACATGACCAGCCCCCTGAAACGATTAAGCATAACCAGCCTAGTGCTTGCGCTGTGCTGGGGTTTGGTTGGCTATGCGGCGGCAGACTTTTCAAAGCACAACACCCAATCACAGCTACTGGCTATAGATGGTCTGGTCGACAGTCTGTGTCACCGCTTTACAGACGCTCGGCCCTCGTGCTCCGGCGATAGCGATTCCCTCCCGGCGCTACCTGCCTCTGAATTCGATTCCTCACCACGACTGCACGCTGGGCAGGCTGTTCCAAGTTCAACAACTGAATCTGCCCGCGCGCTTCATCATTGGCGTCCCGCTGCCCGCGCGCCGCCCTCCTCACTATTGATGTAACAGATACCATCAATTAACCGGCCATCTCGGGCCGACAGAGGAATACCGATGAAAACATCTCCCATGCGGGCTGTAGTTTACAGCCTGGTTGTACTGCTGGGCGTGCTTTGCGCGCTGCCCAACGTGTTACCTGCACGCGTAGGCGAGCAGCTGCCCAGCTGGTATCGCGACACTACCTTTAAACTGGGTCTGGACCTGCGCGGCGGTTCCCACCTGCTACTGGAAATAGACAACCGCCAACTGCTCAGCGAGCACAATCAGCAATTGGCCGAATCGCTGCGTCGCATCCTGCGTGAAAACAAACTGCGCATCGAAAGCATGAACTCGACCGAGCACGGTATTGTGGTTAGTAGCCGCAGCAATGCCGACACGCCCGCAGTACAACAGGTTATTAAAGCCAACCTGCGCGAGCCTGGCAGTGAACCGCTGTATCGCGTAAGCAGTGACGGCACTCGGATTACCATTAGTTTGAGCAGCGAGTACAAAACGCAACTACTCGACGACGCTATCGAACGCAGTCTCGATATTCTGCGCAAGAGGCTGGATGAAAGCGGGCTTATAGAACCCACGATTACGCGCCAAGGTCGCGATGCCATACTGGTGCAATTGCCAGGTGTGGATAATCCGCAGTCTGTGCGCAAGCTGCTGGGCACCACCGCCAAGATGTCTTTTCACTGGGTTGCCGACGGGCGCACCGAACCCTACAACCAAACCATACAACTGGCCGACGAACGCGGAGAGCGCTATCAGCTGGAGCGGGAACAGGTTCTCAGCGGCGAGCATATCAGTGATGCGCGACTAGGTTTCAATCAGGAATCGGGGCTGCCGGTCATCAACTTCCGTCTCGATCGTCAGGGCGCCAGCCTGTTTAGCGAATTGACCGGTGACAATATTGGCCGCGCACTGGCTATCGTACTGGATAAGCGGGTGCTCACAGCGCCGGTGATCCGAACAACGATTGGTGCCAACGGCGAAATCAGCGGGAATTTCACAGTACCCGAAGCCAGTAACCTGGCGTTAATGCTGCGCGCGGGTGCGCTGCCCGCCAAACTGCATGTGGTTGAAGAGCGCACCGTAGGCCCGGATCTGGGCAGCGACTCCATTGTAATGGGACTGGCAACCGGTCTGCTCGGCGCCGCGCTGGTGGTCGCCTTTATGCTCTGGAGTTACCGCGCCTGGGGCCTGATTGCCTGCGCTGCGTTGGGCATTAACGTGGTGCTAATCTTCGGTGTACTCAGCGTGTTAGGTGCCACCCTCACCCTGCCCGGCATTGCCGGTCTGATTCTCACCATCGGGATGGCGGTCGACGCCAACATTCTGATCAACGAACGCATTCGCGAAGAAACGCGTCGTGGCAAATCCGCTCAGCTTGCCTTACAGGAGGGCTTTGAGCGCGCCTACGCGACCATTCTGGACTCTAACCTCACCACACTGATCGCTGTCAGCCTACTGTTCATGTTTGGTAGCGGACCGGTGCGGGGATTTGCAGTGACCATCGGTATTGGCCTGCTGACCTCACTGTTTACCTCGGTGGCTGTCACCCGCCAGATAATGCAGCTGGTCATTAATCGGCGGCGGCGCAAACCGTTGCCGCTGCCCAAGGAACACCTGCTCGACAGCCTTACTCGACAGCCACTGAATGTGATGAAGGGTCGCAAAGCCGGACTGATCGGCTCCGCTGTGCTATCGCTGGCCGCCATTGTCCTGGTGTTGAATCCAGGCAATCACTTCGGCCTTAACTACGGTGTGGATTTCAGCGGTGGTACTGTCATTGAACTGGAACTGCCCAATTCATCCCAAGGTGAACTACGCCAGTTGCTCGCCCGTGGCGGCATCGAATCGGCTGCGGTTCAGGGCATCGGCGGCAGCGATGACAGTGACCGTTATCTGGTAAGACTGCCCGTGCAAAGCACCAGCGACAGTGATACAGAATTGAACTCTGTTAACACGGTTGAGTTGATCCGCTCCTTGATTAGCGACGCCCACGCCGAGGCCAGTATCGACCGGGTCGATCAGGTAGGCCCCAAGATCAGTGCCAATTTTGGCGAAGACACAATTCTTGCCATTGTGCTGGCCAGTGGCGGCTTGTTGATTTACTTGTGGTTGCGGTTCGAATCGCACTTTGCGCTTGCAGCAACGATCACTATCGCTTTAGATCTGACCAAAACCTTGGGCTTTTTCGCTTTGCTCGGTATTGAGTTTAACCTGACCGCGGTGGCGGCTTTGCTGGCGCTAATCGGTTACTCCATTAACGATAAAGTGGTTGTGTTTGATCGCATTCGGGAAAATTTTCGCGCTACCCCTGACCAGCCTCTGCTGAACTTGCTTAACACAAGTATCACCGCCACGCTGACGCGCACGGTATTTACGTCGTTCACCACCTTTATCGCACTGCTGCCAATGGCGGTAGCCGGCGGCCATGCGGTGGCGAGTTTTGCCCAGCCTATGCTGTTTGGTATCGTAGTTGGCACCAGTTCCTCAGCTCTGATCGCATCACCGCTTCTGTATGTTCTGGGCAAGCGCCGCCTGCAACGCGGCCAATCCCAGCTGAGGCCTAGTCGTGAGGAAATACAGCGCGAGCTGGATCTGATACCCTAATCACTCGTTTGGCAAAATAAGCCGCACATGCTTCCCGTCGCGCCACGTAAACAACGCGTGGCGCGTCAAGAACGTGTGATGGGCGCTTTTGCAGTGCAGCGATCCATTGGAAATAAACACCGGATGACACTCGAACTATCCAACCAGTTCATTTTTATCGGCGCATTGCTCACTTTGCTGTGTATTGTTTCCAGCGTAGTGTCACGCAAGCTCGGCGCACCGATTCTGTTGGTGTTTCTGGTGTTGGGCATGCTGGCGGGCGAGGATGGTCCCGGCGGGATTATTTTCAACGACTACGGCCTCGCGTTTCTATTGGGCAACCTGGCACTGGCCATTATCATTCTCGATGGCGGTCTGGGCACACGCCGTGAAGCTTTCCGAGTCAGTCTGAACCCCGCGCTGTCACTGGCCACGCTGGGCGTGGTGATCACTGCGGGTATTACCGGGCTGGCAGCCCACTTGATTCTGGCTCTCCCCATTCTCGACTCGCTTTTGATTGGCGCCATTGTTGGCTCAACAGATGCCGCTGCGGTCTTTGGGCTACTGCGCTCAGCCGGATTGCAATTAAAAGAACGTACCGGCGCGACACTGGAAATTGAATCCGGCACCAACGATCCGATGGCGATCTTTCTGACGGTAACGCTGGTACAAGTACTCGCCCACAATCAGGCGCCGGGAGCAACTGGTATTGTGTGGGTGCTGCTTCAGCAAATGGGGCTCGGCTTGCTGCTGGGCTTTCTCGGTGGGCGCGGCTTTTGCCTGTTTCTCGAACGTATCGACTTGCCCGCATCCCTGTATCCACTATGTGTCCTTGCCGGTGGGCTTGGTATATTCGGCCTCACCAGTTTACTAAACGGCAGTGGGTTCCTGGCGATCTATGTGCTCGGCGTAATTGTGGGTAATACGGCCCTGCCCTTCAGCAAGGATATCCACCGCTTTCACGACGGTATCGCCTGGCTCAGCCAGATTGGCATGTTCCTGATGCTTGGCCTTCTCATTACCCCCAGCCATATGCCACCCATAATCATTCCAGCGCTGGGAATTGCACTTGTTTTGATTTTCATTGCGCGCCCAATTGCCGTTGCGCTGTCGCTACTGCCATTTCATTTCCCAACGCGTGAGCAGGTCTTTATCAGCTGGTGTGGCCTGCGCGGTGCGGTGCCGATTATTCTTGCGCTGTACCCGTCACTTTCAGGATTACATAGCACAGAGCTGGTGTTTGAGCTGGTTTTCTTTGTTGTTCTGGTGTCACTGGTTGTTCAGGGCTGGTCGATCGCCCCTGTAGCACGTTGGCTTGGCGTAAATCTCCCTGTTCAGGTTACCGACCCGAAACACTTTCAGGTGGCTTTGCCAACAGAGCTGGACAAAGTGCTTCATGTGTATGAGGTGATCGCCGGTTGCCGTGCCAATAACACCCTGCTGGCTGAGTTACCGCTCACCGAGGGGGCGCAGGCTGCCGGTGTAATCCGTGATGGCGTTCTGAAAAAACACTCTAAAATTTTGAGGTTGGAGGAAGGCGATCATGTGATGATCCTTGCCAGCGAAGACACCGCCAGCATGGGCACGTTGTTCTCGCCTAAGGAAGATATCGAGGTAACACGTCAGGCTGTAACCTCTTTCTATGGAGAATTTGTGATTTCACCCGATACCACGCTGGGCGAGCTACGCATGTTCTACGGCCTAGATACCAGAAACCTCAGCCCGTCTGACTCTGTCGGGCAGTTTCTTTTCCGGCGATTCCACGGTCGTCCGGTGGTCGGTGACACCGTGGCCCTGGGTCACCTTCAGTTAGTAATTCGCCGCATAGAGGGCAACCGGATTGCGGCCGTAGGCCTCAAATTACCGCACTCGCCCCCGGGCTAAGCAAGGCACAATCACTTACCACATCAAATCGTCCGGAATCTGGTAGTCGGCGTACGGATCATCTTCGTCGACCATTTCAGCACTCTCGGCACTGCGGTCATGCAACACCAATACTCGTGATTCATCGCGCTGGCGGATTTTCTCTGCCACGGCAGCAGGCACTAACTCATAGCGTCCTTGCAACGCAACAATCGCTATCTGGCCACGCGTAAGCTGGGCCTGAATGGCATCTGTGACCAGCAGCTTTTTGATCTTTTTATTATCGACAAACTGATAGGCAACCTCGCCCCCGCGTCGATCAATGCTGTTTGTAGTGATCAGTTGATCAATCTGTGCCTGAACAGCCTTCCGCTCGGCAGCGGCTTGGCGCTGGCGATTTAGTTCACGGTCACGCTCGGCTTTTTCAGCACGGGCTTGCAACGCGGCAGCCTTGCTCTCGTCAACCTGGGTCTGCCCTTTGGCTTGCTTGGCAGCTTTGCGCTTTTCTTTCTTGGCCTGTTTTGCCTTCTTTTCATCGACAATACCGGCTTTCAACAACTGTTCCTGAAGGGACGACATCAAACTCATCCTGTGACCATTTACTTCGACAAAATCGATTTTACTGCATTTGACTGCAAAAATCGGTCTGTCGCTTGCTGACATATTCATAATCGTCAATGATGAGCACATGAACTCGTCGCATGCGCCCACAACACTCGTTTTTACGGTCGCTCTCAATGGCTATCACTGGCGCTATGGAGAATTGATCGATAGTCAACGCAGCTATGCCAAGCGCTGCGGTTATCACTATGTTTGCGTGAGCCGACCACTGATCAACGCACTGGGGCTGGAAACCGCTTGGCTTAAACTCAGCCTGGCGCTGGCGGCCCTCGAGTCTGGCTATGATTACGTGTTTTACGTCGACGCCGACGCCAGAATCCAGGAGCACGCCCCGCCGCTCACCAACCTGATAAAAGCCGACAAACACGTGTATGCTGCCCGTGGCTATAGCGGCCGCATCAACTCAGGTGTTCTGCTGTTTACCAACACAGCACCTGCACGTGAAAAACTCAGCCAGATACTGGGTAATATCAATCGCGAGCTACCAGTGGAAGACGACGTGGGCTGGGGCGAAAATGGCCACATGATTCACTATTTAAGTAACTGGGTTGGATTCCAGGAGTTGCCTCCCGCCTGGAATAACAACCACACCGCCGATCTCCCGGACTTTATTCGCCACTACAGTGCCGGTCCCTTGCGCGCTGAATTTCAACCCCCGGCTCACAAACGCTTACCAGCGATGCTTACCAGCAAACTGGCCAATCTGTTGCGGCGGTTGAAGAGGCTGGAAAACAACAGAGCAACCATCAGCTGCCAACTGCCTATCCTGACAGCAAGCGCCCTCCAATACTTTCCCGAACTACAGGCTCCAACTAAGGCAAAATGACTTGCAAAATGCAAATGCACTTTGCAAAAGCCCCTCACTCCAGCTTTCAAATCGCCCCAAAATAATTCTAACTGACTGTTTAAAAAGGAAATTTAAACATGGCATAAGCTGTGCATTGTCTACGGAAACATCTATCACGTAGACATCGAGACCAAGACCATGAAAACACGCAATTTACTCGGAGCCATGATCCTGTCGGGTGCAATACCCACACTTGCGACACCCTTCGAAGCTTGCCCTGACACCGCCTTTCTTATTCAGGACAAATACGCCCAACTGTACGCGATACAGCTGTCCACAGGCTTTTATGAACAGGCGGCCCCCGCTGAGTGGACTGATATGAAACTCAATGCGCTAGCGTTTAACGTGCACGACCAGTACCTGTACGCCTATAACGATGACCTGCGCGCCATCGTAAAAATCGATGCCAACTACCGAACTGAAATACTGTTCCCCGCGAACCTTCCCGATCTGGACTTTATCGCCGGCGACATCGCCGTTTCAGAAAATGCCTACTATGTTTATAGAAAAGGCAGCGACGAAGGACTGTACAGAATTAGCCTGGATCCACAGGCTGCAGACTACCTGCAGGCGACACAGGTTATCACCGGGAAGGCTTTTGAACTCGACATATTTGATCTGTCCTTTCACCCCTACGATGGTATGGCTTATACCGTCGATAAAGACGGTGAGCTCTGGAAAATCAACGTGAGCAACGGCGATGTATCCAATATCGGTAACATCGGTGTGAACGGCTATTTCGGCGGCACCTACTTTGACAACAACGGCCATTTGTACGTCGCCGATAATAGTGACGGCTATATCTACCGCGTTGACACCCAGCAACTTCTGCCCAAGGCAGAGCTGTTTTCCTATGGCCCGTCGTCAAACAACAACGACGGCGCACGATGCCCATTCGCACCGGTGAATGTGAGTGAAACCCCTGACACCGACTTTGGCAGTGCACCAGACAGCTACGGTACGAGCTTTGGAAACAATGGCGCGCGCCATGGTCGCGGCGATGGCACGCTGTTTCTCGGTGAGGGTGTCAACTATGAACCCGACGCCTACCTCGAGGGCGGCGCAGTCGCTGCGGAAGAAAATGACGGCGTAGCCTTCATCAATAACATTGCCCCTTACCGCTACACCTACTTCGAAGTGACAGCATCGGCCAAGGGTGAACTGAATATCTGGGGTGACTGGAACCAAAACGGAGTCTTTGACGAAGGTGAGCATGTTATCAGTGACAAATCCATCGACGCCGGCAAGCACCTGCTGCACTTCAAGGCACCCAAAGAAACACTGCTCGGTGAAACCTGGTTGCGTGTGCGTCTCAGCTCGCCCGATCACGTTACTGCGACCGGAGGCGTGGCCGACGGCGAGGTAGAAGACTATAAAGTTACAGTGGAAGCGGCAGATACGCTGACAACCTACTATCCCGGCGCCAAGCGCAACGCAACACTCGCCTTTGAAGACAACTGGCCACTGGCTGGCGACTACGACATGAACGACGTTGTAATCAAATACAACATTAAAACCGTCACTGTTGCCGACAATATCGCGAGCATACGCATCAAAGGGCATGTCGCCGCCATGGGTGCCAGCTACCACAACGGCTTTGCCTTCCGTATTCCCGGACTTCCGACTAATGCCATCAATATTCTGGCTTCTACGCTGACCGTTAACGGCATTCTGCAACCTTACTCGCCAATCGAACCGGAGCGGGCCGATGCCACAGCGATTATCGCCAGTGACCTTCATGACTACGTAACATCAGGCGAAGCCTGTAAGTTTTATCGCACGGAAAACGGCTGCGGCTCTGGTATTCAGATGGAATTTCAGCTCGACATCCCGGTTATCGGGACTATCAAAGCCGACGACATCGACGCATTCCCCTTTGATCCCTTCCTATTCGCAACCGAAGGCTTCAAACGGAACTACGTATTCGGTGAAGCCCCGGGACGCCGCTTCGAGATTCACTTGAAGGACAAGGCACCCACCGAAGCCTTCCAGCAGAACTTCTTTGGCCGAGGTGATGATGCATCTGACCCCGGACGAGGCGAATACTTTGCCAATGCCAATGGCATGCCTTGGGCACTGAACATACCGTACGACTGGGATCATCCCGTTGAGTATATGGATATTAAATGGGCCTACCCACAATTCCACGAAAACGTAACCAGCGGTGGCGCTAACCGCAAAGGCTGGTACAAGAAAGCCAACGCCCTGACCAAGAATACTTTTCGCAAGTAAGAGGATAAGACGATGAACAAACAACACCTAATGATTACATCTCTCACATTACTGATAACAGCTTGCGGTGGCGGTGGCGGTGGCGGTGGCGAGGAAGCCGCCACACCCGCAGAACAGAATACCGCTCCCGTTGCACCGCTGACAGAAGAAACCACAAGCGTTGTCACTGTCCCAACAGAGGCAGCGACCACCTCAGAACTGATGGTTCCAGCCGGCTACGACCTTGGACAGGACTACAACCTGACAGTCACTGCCAGCGCCCAATCCTTCTCCGCCAACACGGCCTACCTTTCTATTTGTACAGGCTTTGTGGAAACCAATCCCGGCGCGTTCGACGTGGATTACGACAGCTGTCTGATACAAACCAATATGGCTCCATCGACGACGACCTCCATGGCGGTACCAGCAGACGCAGACCAAGTTCTGGCTGTTGTACTACTGCTCGACGAGCCCGCAGCTCCTATTTATCGGGTTTGGCAAAGTACCGGCGAACAGGACCAATACTGGGCGATTCAATAACCTTTTAACGCCTTGAGATGACCTGCGTCCAAACGGAAAAACGCAAGCGCAAGGCATTACCACCGAAAATATGGAGTTGTCGCCATGACACCAAGACACCATCTGGCATTTTTACCTCTGGCACTGGCCTTCACAGCCGTTGGCAGCACAGGAGAATCCAGTGACAACGTAGCCACCGGGGTTGCCGCTAGCCCCTTAGCCACCGCCATCCATTCACAGGTTCACGACACCTCGGCCGCAGCGCCTGAATGGCACAGTGATATTGCGCCGTCGACAATGCGGCTCGAGAGTGAGTCAGACCCCGAGCTAGAGGCCGTCGTGTCCGTTGTTGTCGATCGTGCTGCTGGAAGCAGTAGCTACCTGTCGGTATGTACAGAGTTTGAAACCGAGTACACGGGGTACGATGTGAACTACGACAGCTGCATTTTGCGTACCTCCAATAATGGCCCGGCCAAATATCGCATTCTGCTGCCAGAGGGTGTCGATCGCCTTATCGCTGTGAGCTGGCATTACACCGAAACCCTGGAACCGACCTACTCCCTCTGGGAACGCGAGGAAGGACAACAGCATTTTGTTTTACAATAATCAGGGCGAGATGCAATTTGCAAATCATTATGCAAATTGCATCCTCCCTCCATTAGCTGCCTATTGATTTATAAGCCTTTTTTTCTGGCATCTATCTTGCTTTTTATTCCTGCAATCACGACCGCAAAGAGACGGTCACAGGCCAAACCCACCAACGTGGGAAAAACGAGAGAGATAACGTGAAAACAAAAATACAGCAGCTAATGACCAATCCCTTTATGCGGAACTTTAGCTGGATGGCTGCGGGCGAGCTGGTGGTACGTGTTTCCCGGCTGATCACAACACTCATTCTGGCGCGCTTTCTTACCCAGGCTGACTACGGCCTCGCAGCATTGGCTATCGCCAGTGCCGAGCTCGTGCGCATTCTCGCCAGCAACGGGATCGGAAACCTCATCGTAAAGACCTCGTCCGAGAGGCTGAACTCCATCTGCAGCTCCGTGTTTTGGGCAAACCTGCTTATCGGACTGACCATGTTTGCTATTCAGTTTTTCGGTGCGGGCTGGATCGGTGAGTTCTACAGCTCGCCAGTACTTACCGAGATGCTGACTGTACTGGCCGTCACCCACCTCATCTATCCCTTTGCCATGGTGCAGTTCAATCTGCTGCAACGGGCCAGCCGTATGCGAGAAACCAGTCTACTGATGGCTATGACCGTCGGTGCTGACAATCTGATTTCCGCCGCACTGGTCATTGCCGGCTTCGGCGTCTGGGGCGTGGTCTACGCGAAAATTGCGGCAGCAGTCCTTTGGGTAGTTGGCTTAAACCTGCGTAAGAGCTGGCTTCCAGCCCTGCATTTTTCTAGGGAAGACTTCCGCACCATGCGCGAGTACTCACGCCATGTCATGTTCTCAGAAGTATTGAAAAACGGCCGCAACCAGATAGACCTTCTAATTCTGGGGCGCGTACTGAGCGCTGACACCTTCGGCCTTTACGCGTTTGCCCGCAATGCTGGCCTGGGTATCAGTCTGTCAATCACCAATGGCTTTAATACCGCCCTGTTCCCACGGTTGTGTGATGCCATGCGCGACGGCCAGGATGTGGTTGCAACCTTTGCCGATAGTCTGAAAATGGGTATGACCTTTATTGCGCCAGTGCTGCTGGTACAGGCGCTTACCGCACCCTGGTATGTACCGGTGGTATTTGGCGAACAATGGCGCGATGCAGCCATGCTGGTAACACTGCTTTGTCTGTCGGCTCTGCCGCGCATGTTGTTTGAAGCTACCAGTGTTTACTACCGGGCCAGTGACCGTATTGCCATCGAAAGCCGACTGGCGCTGGGCTTTACGCTCGCCTTCAGCGGCCTGATTGCCTTCACTGCTGGCTGGGGCGCAGTAACGGTTGCTCTGGCGATGATTGCTGCCTATAGCGCCGCCAGTTTGATTGCCATGCTGGAAATCTGGACTGTGCGCGACCGCCAGGTAGCCCCTGCCTAAGTATCGATCCCAGGCTCGGGCGGCGGCAGCGCCGTCCGGCCCGAACCTGCTTTTTTCGACTTTCAGTGTCATATCTTCTCCCCTTACCACCCATAACCCCAACATGAATTGTATTTTGCAAAACGCCACTAGGCTGATTTGCAAAATGCAAATCACGCTGAACAAAACCAACCAAAAAAACACACCCGATAAGTTTTTTATCCATACATTTCAATAGCTTAAAAAATTATTTCCATCCTGGCACGCCCTCTGCATTAAGAGAGACAAATTGGAGGAAATATCATGCAAACTCAAACCAACACATTGACCACATCCTTTGCCGCGCAATTGATCTGGATCGCTGAAACGCCTGCTCGCGGTGCCCAGC